>NZ_BAABFR010000044.1:0-38408 GCF_039541155.1 Tsukamurella soli | reverse complement strand
CGTCCCAGTACCGCATGAACTTCTCCCAGCACACCTGGACGTTGGCCCCGGTCACCAGGTTCGGCTTGTCGGTCGGCTTGCCGAGCTTGCGCATCTTCTCGCGCCAACGCCACTTCATCGCGAGGCCGGCCAGCATGACCGCCTCGCTCGACCCGGTGGTGGAGCAGCCGACCGCCTCCTCCCCGGGAGGCGAGTTCCACAGGTGCGAGATGATGTTCACACAACGCTTCTCGATCTCGGCGGTCTGTGGGTACTCGTCCTTGTCGATCATGTTCTTCTGCGCCGTCTCGATCATCAGGCGGTCCGCCAGTGCTGGCATCTGCGTGGAGCAGAAGGTGGCCAGATTGAGCCTCGCACTGCCGTCCAGGCACAGCTCACTGGAGATGATGTCGTAGGCGGCGTCGTGCCCGGTGCCCTCCGCGTGCATCAGGAACAGCGGCGGGCGGTTGGTGGTGCGTGAATCGAGGTGGGTGTTGTAGTTGTGGTGTTCGCCGCTACGTCCGAACAGGCGCTTCGACAGTGCGGCGCCGGCCTCGCTCGCATGGTCGAGGCCGCTGGCGATGGCTACAGGTGCGCTGACGACCGCCGTTTCGACGTCTCGGGTCGCGTTCGTCGCGGCGTCGCCGGTCGCCGTCGCCGCGGTCGCCAGGTGCTCGCGCAGAGCATCCCGGAGCTCGTCGGGGATCACCCCGGTGGTCAGCGGCGTCCGAGCAGCAGAGAGCGCGATCTCTTCGATGCCGGCTTTGTTCGACAAGCCCATATTCCAGTCCTTAGTTCCGGCCCATTGAGTCAACCGCAACGTACGACGTCCGATCGTGAACCGGAAGGTGCGTCACCAACTCATCATCGAAGCCTCACCGCGAGGCAACCTTGAGGGCTCGGATCCACTGTCTGATCCAGACATTCGACTCAGAAGGTGCAGTCGAAGCGATCACCCCTACGGCGCCACCCGCGGGGAGTTCGATTCCTTCGGGGCGAAGAGTTCGAGGGCGATGTTGTCGGGGTCGCGGAACTCCACGACGTATCCGGCGCCGATCTCTCTGACGCCACCGTGCGCGATCTTGCGTTCGTCGAGCATTGCTGCCGCATCATCGAGCACCGCGCGGGAATCCACCGCGAAGCTCACGTGATCGAGACCTGTGCGGTTCTCGTCGAAACCGTCCGTGCCGACCGGACGCAATCCCAGCAGGGAGTTCCCCAACCTGTAGATGACACCGCCGAACAGGAATCCCAGCCGCTGCCGGGTCGCCTCGTCGGCATCAGGTGGCAGTTCGAGTGCGACAGGCAGCCCGAAGACGTCGTCGTAGAACGCACGCGAGCGCGCGATGTCGGTGACCGTGAGACGGACGTGGGCGTAGGCACTCGTGGGTATCGGCATACCGCCATGTATATACCCCGGGGCGAACCGGACGACCGTGGCTGACGACGCGGTGCGAAACCGCAGATCGAGCCGGTTCTACTGGTGCCCCCGATTGGATTCGAACCAACGACCTGCCCTCTATCAAACGATAGCTTCCGACACGCCGATGATAGATACCAATACTGTTGTGGGGCAGCTGATCTGGGATGTTCGAATGATGTCGAAGATTTCCAACGATTCTCGGCGTGTCGCACGCATAAGCGCGAGATAAGTGCGATGCGACCTACCATCGGTGGATGACCGACCCCGACCCGCCGCGGCTGTCCGACGCCGAGTACGCGGAGATGGCCGCCGACTACGCCGCGAACCCGCTCACCCCCGACGACGTCATCGGACCGGTCGAGCACAGCACTCCTCCGCGATGGGATGCGTCTGGCGCACCCCATCGTCCCGGATAGGGGTCGGGGCCCATCCTGCTCGCCCGCGCAGGATGGGCCCCGACGTCTGTTCGCCGCCCGCTACAGGAGGTCGATGTCGAGGAGCAGCCGCTTCCGCTGCACCTCCGCGTCGACGTGCTTGTTCGCGCCGTCGTCGCTGCCGTCCCCGTCGTCCGGCGCCGGCTCCTCGTCGCCGTCGTCCTCGTCCGCGCACGTCGCACCCAACGCGACCGCGGTGTCGTGCAGGTGCTGCACCAGCTTCTGGTCCGCTGCGGAGTTCCTCGCGCCCGACTTGCGGACGATCGCGTCGACCGCCCCGACCGCCCGCTTCAACTCCGTCGACGCCGGCGCGCCCGCCTCGGCCAGGACCTCCGCGAGCGTCTTCAACCCGTCCGCGTCGAGGCCGTCGGTGAACGCCTTCAGCTCCGGCCACCACGGGCGATCGCTGAAGTCCTTGGCAGTCAGGACCCTCGCGTCGGGATTCGACGGCACGTAGACGATCCCGCAGCCGAGCAACTGACGCCCGTCGGGGCCGTTGAGGAACTCCACCGACGCGCCTTGAAGGTGCCCCTCGGTCACCAGCTGGCGGACCTCCTGCGCCTTCGCGGTCCCCGCGAACGTCCCCCGGATACGGAGGTTCCCGGCGCCATCCAAATACGGTGTCCCGGAACCGATCACACCATTCGACGACATGTCATGATCCGCGCTGACCGGAATCCGCTCCGGCAGTGGCTGTTTCCAGCCGTCCGGGGTCAGGATGTCACCGTCCCGGTCCTGCGTCGGAGTGGACGCCAAGATGTCGAATTCCCCTGTGTCCAAGGCTGTTACCGACGCCGGGACGGACTTGCGCACCGCGGTCATCCGACGATCCCCGTCAGGACCAGACCCGCCGCGGGACGCGGCACCGACAGCCCGATACGCTCCTCGATCACGTGCATGATGCTGTTCGTCGACATGAGCTCGGCGCCGACGTTGCTCGACACCAACGTGATCGAATCGCGGACCATCACCTTCGCGTACTGCGTCGAATCGAAGATCAGCGCGGTTCCGTCCGCGATCATCGTCGTGGTGCACACGCGGAGGTTCCAGATCTTCGGGATCTCCCCGTTGCCCGCAGGCTCGGTCAAAATGAACCGCCCCATCGAATCGACCGCTCCCCGCAGCTCACCGAACGTGTTCGGGGACAAGACGATCGTGTCGGCCTCCGCGAACGCCGCCCCCGACCGGAGCGTCGTGACCGCCTTGTTGATCGCCCGCAAGCCGGGGCTGCCCGGGTTGGTGTCCGTCGACGGGACCGTCGCGGACAGGCCGGCGGCGCCGAGAAGACCATCCGGGCTGGGGGCAGTGGTGCCGGTCGGCTCGTCCTGCACCGCGGCGCCGAGCAGGAACGCGCTCTCGGCGTTGACCAGCGCGCGCGTCAACTCCGATGGGATCGCCTCGTTGACGAAGCTCGTGTAGTCGCGGGCGAGCTCCCAGCTGTGGCTGTACGTGCCGGCGAGCTTCTGCACCTTCCCGGTGACCACCTTCAGGTCGAAGCCGATCACGGGTTTCGTCGCGAGCTCGGCGGTCAGCGCGGGCGGGTTGCTCGTCGACTCGTGTACCACGTACTCGTACACCGGGGAGTCGAGCGCGACGTGCGGCAGCAGCGACGACACGCGGGTGGCCTCCAGGGCGATCGGCAGCATCGGGAACAGCGTCGGCAGGATCGCGCCGGAGCCGATCCCGGACCCGGACGTCGCGCCGTCGAAGTCCTTCGCGACGATCCCGGACGCGAACGCCTTGCGGTGCGTCGCGTTGTTGAAGTCGATCGCCGCGCGCTGGCCCTGGGCGACGCCGGCGAGCAGCTGCTCCCACCCGGCCGCGTTGATCTGCATCGGGGAGCCGAGCATCCGGCCGCGGTGCGACTTCACCTCGGGGGCGTCGCCGCCGCCGGCGCCGAGCATCCCGTCCGCGCCGCCACCGAGACGGCCGAGCATCGCCGCCGCGGCGCCGGCCTTCTTCTCCTCGGCGTCGAGCTCGGCGAACCGGGCCTTGAGGCCCGTCGCCTTCGCCTCGACGTCGTCGAGGCCCTTGGTGGTGGTCGCGGCCTGCGCTTCGGCGCGGAGCGTCGCCCGCTCCGCTTCGAGGGCCCGCCGGCGGGTCTCCAACTGCTTGAGGTTCATGAAAATGGGTCCTTCCAATTTGGTACCGCCGCACGAAAGAGCGGTGGGATCGCCTGTGCGGCAACAAGAATGAGTGAACGGTGAAACAGGCACCCATCGGGTGGGGTGTCGTCACCTGCAGCGGTTCCGGGTCGTGCGGCCGTTCCAGGCTGCCGGTGCGGCCATCGGTGCGGCCCTTGCGGGCGGGACCTGGCGTAGGCCGAGCAGCGCGGTCGAGCGGGTCGACGGATATTCGCTGCCACCGAGTCTAACCGCGGCGGCCGCCGCGACGGTGTCACCAGAACACGGGCGGGTCGCCGCTGTCCATCGCCTCCGCGAGCGCCAGGACGTCCAGGGCGGCCAGAAACACCGGCCGGGCACCCGGACAGCCCAACGCGTAGGAACGGGCGGTACGGGCAAGCTCAGCCCCGGCATCAGCCAGCGGATGATCCTCCCCGGCGCGTTCAACGGCCTGCTCGAGGCAGCCCGTCGCCGCGAGCCGCTCCGGCCCGGACTCCGAGCCGGTGGAAAACGCGATCCTGACGGCCTTGATCGCCTCCGCCAGCTCATCGCCGCTCACAGGTCGCCGCCCAACGCCGCGGCGCGCTTACGAGCCCGGTAGGCGCGCGTCGCCGCCGCCGCGCACTCGCGGCAGTTCCGCTGCCGGCCCAGCGCGCTGGCGGTGCGCTTCGCGAACCGGTCGAGCGGCAGCTCCCGCCGGCACGTGACGCACTCCTGGCTCGTGTCGGGGGCGTCCTCAGGCCCCGGGTTGCACAACTCACACATGGTGGTGGATTCCTTTCGTGGGGTCGTCGGAGGGCCGCCGGATGGTCACCCTCCTGAGAAACGGATCGTCGGGAATGGGGGCTCTTCCCGGTGTTGAACATCATTTTCGTTAATCTGGATCGGCAAAACATCAGCCGACCCGTCGGGTGCGTGGGCCCTCCCACGCGATGTCGACCGCCCCCGGCCCGCTTTGTCCGGTTTTGGATGTCCGGTTTGCCCGGCGTCCCGCTTTGTCCGTTTCGACGGGTTGGGTGTGTGGGCTGGCCCGTGGGGTGCTGACCGTGCGGAGAGCGCTGAGCGCCTCATGCGACGGGCCTGGGCGTGCGGGCGGGCGAACGCTGGCGTGCGCGTGATCGGCTGGCGCTGCGGGCCCGGATGACGCTCGGGGACGACCTCGATGGTGTGGGTCGGTCTGGTCGGCCAGGGATGTAGATCGCGACGAGGTTGTGGGCGAGGCGGAGCCGTTCGGGCGCGGTCACGCTGCGCCCGCCTGGGGGGTGCAGGAGAAGTGGCGGGTGCCTTGGCCTCCGACGACGGGCTTGCCGCACACGTCGCAGACGGGGTGCAGGTGGCGCTGCTCGGCTGCCGCCTTCGCCACGATGCAGTTGACGCACTTGCCGCTCTTCCCGACAGTGGCGCCACAGTCGCGACATACACGTGGGGCTTGGCGCGACTGTGATTCCTCGTCAATCGCGCCATCCTGTTTCTGCTGGTCAGGCTCAGTTGCGCCAGTCGCGCCACGCTCATCATGCCTAGGCGTCACTGTGGCGTCACTGGCGCGACTCGACCCGCTATCTGGGGACGTGCTCCCTTGCTCCCTTGCCGTCAAGGGAGCACTTTGCACCCCATCTGACCTCGAAGGGAGCAAGGGAGCACGATTCTGAGTCCCTGCACTCTTGTCGGCAGCCGTGCTCCCTTGCATCAGGTTGTCGAACGGCAACGACCACCACCATGCCGAAGCGTCCTTGACGGTCTTGACGCCCAGCCGCTTCTTGGCTCGCTTCACCTGGTCCTTGGTGTAGCCGTTGGCGTCGGCGTCGCGGAACACGTCAGTCGCCTTCATCTGCCGATCAGTCGCAGCAGCGAGGTGCTCACGTAGCCAGCCGTCGACGTCTCTGGCGTCGTCCGACTCTGGCTCAGCGAGCAGTGCGCGGGCATCCCGGTCGTCCGCGCCGAGCCAGCGGACTGCTGCCACGTCGGTGCCGTCGACGGACACCAGGGTGTACTTGAGCGACCCCGGCGGCGGACCCAGGTTGCTCTTCGTAGACGCGAGGACACGGACCTGAGGATCGTCGGGGTCGGCGGCGACGAGCATCCCGGCGCGGGCGGCGCCGACGATGCCGATGCTGCCGCCGCCGCGGTACATCGGATCGCCGCCCTTGGCCTTGTTCAGGTGACGCAGCAGCAGCACCGTGCAGCCGGTGCGGTCCGCCATGTCCGCGAGCGCGGAGAGGACCCGGCGGACGTCCTGGTCCTTGTGCGAGTCCACCCGCGACGGCAGGTAGGCCATCAACACGTCGACGATGAGCAGCCGGGCGCCGAGCCGCTGTACGAGTTCGCCGAGCTGGTGGACGTCGGCGAGCGTCGGCGGCACCAGCGTGCCGTCCTCGAGCGCGACGCCCTGTACCGCGACGACCTTGTTCACGTCCGCATGGGCGGCGTCGAGGCGCGGGCGGACGGTGTCGGCGAGCCCATCCTCACCTGATAGCAGCACCACGGCGCCCGGGTATTCGCAGCGGGTGCCGTCGGGCCACAGTCCGCCGTTGGTGACGACACCCGCGAACGTCAACGCGAGGGTGGACTTGCCGAGGCTCGGGTCACCGTCGAGGGTGACGAGCTTCCCGGCGGGGATCCGGCCGGGCCAAAGCCAGGTGATCGGCTCCGCCTCGACGTCGGCGAGGCACACCACCGACAGCTGCGGCGGGCCGGGCCGCCCAACATGGTCGACCGGGACGAGCGCGGCCAGGTCGAGGCCGGCGGCGATGTGATCGGAGACGTCCATCTTCGAATCGGGGTCGCCGAGCGGAGTCTCGACGACGACGTGCTCGACGCGGAGGGCGGCGAGCTTCTCCGCGACCTGGGCGGCGTGGTCGCGGCCGACCTTGTCCTTGTCCGCGACGATCACCACGCGGTGGCCGGCGAGCGGTGACCAGTCGAACAGGTGGGCCTTCCCCGCGCCCATCGCCGAGCACGTCGCTGCATGGCCGAGCGCTTCGACGGCGTGGACGTCGTCCTCGCCTTCCACCACGTACACCGTTGCGCCGTCGGGGAATTCGGTGCGGTACAGGCCGTTCTTGCCCGTGGCGTTGCGCTGCTTGAAGGTCTTCTTCCCGGTGCCGAGGATCTCCCGCCACACTCTGCGGCCGTCGCTGTAGCTGTACTCGGCGTGGCCGGGGGTGTCGTACAGGTCGGCGATGGTGAGGCCGACGGCGTCGAGGACGGCCTGCTTGTCGTCGGCGTGGCTGTTGACCAGGACGCGGCCCTCGACCTGTCGGAAGGTGACGGACCGGTCGGCGGTGCTGTGACCGGGTGCTTGGGCGTCGGCTCGGTCTGTGCCGGTCTCGTACCATCGGAGTCCCGCACCCTCGAAAGCCTGCTTGCATCTGTCGATTGCACGCTCAGTTGTCATGTGCCTGTTCGTCTTTCGGGTCGATTCGGGTGGCGGAGGGTGCGCGGGGTGCGGGGCCCGGCACCCTCCGCCACGCGATTCAGATGGTCAGTTGGCGTCGAGCGTCGGACGTGGGTCCCAGTACCGTTGGAAACGTTCGGGTTTCGCGTGCCACCACGGCAACGTCTGCTCGGCGAACATGGTCAGGGCCTCGGCGAGCCGCTCGCACTGCGACGGGCTCAGGAACGCTTCCCGGTAGTCATCGGAGTCCGGCTTGCCGATCGACAGCAGGATCATGGGGGCGACGTCGGTGCGGTCGTCGTACGTGACCTGTGTGATGACCTCCTGGGCGGGACGCGCTTCGATGTAGAAGCGCATCGTCGCGGGGACGGTGACGAGGCGGGATTGGTGCTCGCCCTGCGCGCACCGGTCGCCGGTGCACCACGGGTGACCGTCGGGGCAGTCGAGGTTGGTCGGGATGCTCATCGCGCCTCCTCCGCCTCGTGGGCGGCGAGCCACGGGTCGTCGGCGAGGATCTGCGCGCGGGTCCGCGACGGGAGCGCGAACCGCCACGTGGTGCGCACGAACGCCGCAGTGGGCCGCGAGCTGATCGACGTGATGACGGACGCCTCGTAGTACCCGAACGAGCGGGCCGCCGAGTCCGCGAGCTTGCGCGCCTCGGCGTCTGCGGCCACGCCTTGGCCGGGCTCGTGGGTGAACTCGACGGTCAGCTCGCGGCCGTCGTAGGCGAGGACGGTATCGGAGCGCTTCACGCGGTCACTGCCGCAGGTAGAGTCGGTCATGATTCGGTCCTCTTGCTGGTGGTCGGGTCGTCGGCCTCAGCGCGGTTGTCCTGGCAGGGATGCGCTGGGGCCGTTCTTTCGGTGGGGCGGGTGAACCTGCGTGTGCGGTCGTATTCGTCTGCGCCGCAACCAAGATCGGCGTACCTGTCGAAGACGTCGTAGCGGCTGAAGGCGTGGGCGGTGCGGGTCTGCCCGGCGTCGTCGAGCATCGCGGCCACGACGAGGCAGCCGAGCGCGAACAGGGCGCCGAAGCAGATCGCCCCGGTCATGCTGCACCGCCACGGCGGCTAGCGGACTCTTGTGCGAGTTCCCAAGCCTCAACGTCGCTGAGGCGGTAGCGGACATGGCGACCCATGCGGCTGTACTTGGGGCCGGTGCCCTTCGTCGCCCACACGGCGAGGGTCTGGACGGGCAACTGCCAGCGCTCAGCGAGCTGGGCCCGGGTGAGCCAGAGGGTGGTTTCTACGGTCGTCATCGCGATTCTCCTCGACGTGTACTCGTTTTCGGTGTGCGTTTGAACGCGATAAATATGTACCACCAGATCGAGTACGGACGCAATCGATTCCCTTGTATCGTGTCGAGCATGGGGTCCTTCGACACGACGGCCGGTAACACGCTGCGCGCGCTTCGAGAGGCGGCCGGACTGAAGCAGGCAGACCTGGCCGCGGCGATGAGTACGGACGACGTCCCGATGCGTCAGCAGGTAATCGCGAACATCGAAAGCGGCAGTCGACCGCTCAAGTTCTCTGAGGCAGTGGTCGCCGCGAGGATCTTCGGCGTAGACGTGAATACTCTTGCAGGTAAAGGTAACTCAGCGTCAGCGATCGACCTACAGACGGCGATGCGGGAGCTCAATGCAGCGGTGGTCACGCTTCGTGAAGCCCACGATCGGCGACGGCTCGCAGACGCCCGGTATGCGGCGGCCGAAACTCGGTTCCTCACCGCGCAATCGGCAGTTCGGCGCTGCATGGCCCAGGGCGGAATCAAACCCGTCGACCGGTTCCTCAGTTGGGCTGACGCATCCGTCGAGCAGGTGCTCGGACTTGAGGAGCCCTGATGGCCGGTAGGCCGCCGCTGCGTATCGGCGCGCACGGGAAGATCCGACGCGTACAGCTCGAACGCGACCGGTGGTCGGCGTCGTGCCGATACCGCGACACGGACGGCGTGGTCCGCGAGGTCACCCGCTACACGCCAGCAGGTACCCCCGACGAGTACGGAGACAAGGCCGAGGGCGCGCTACTCGACCACCTCGACCACCGTCGGCCGCCCGGCGCCGGTGGGATCACGGTGGACACGAAGCTCGACGGGCTGCTGACGGGCTACCTCGAGCGCATCCGGTCGGGCGGCGACCACGCGCCGAAGACGATCGAGACCTACGAGGGCGCGGTGAAGATCCTCCGGCCTCGCGTCGCGAGCGTCCGCGTGGGCGAGCTGACCGCGGCGCAAGCGGACGACATTCTGCGTGGGATCCGCTCGGCGAAGGGCGACGTGCGCGCCGGGCAGGCGAAGGTGATCCTGCGGTCGATCATGCTCGACGCGGTCCTCGCCGGAGCCGTGACGGTGAATCCGGTGGACCAGCTGTCGCGGGCGAAGGCCACGGGCCGGAAGCGGCGCCAGCTCGCCGAGTCGAAGGGCTCGAAGCCGGTCGACCACACGGACCTGCCGCGGCTGCTGAAGCGGCTGAGGACGTCGCACAGGTGCCGCCGTTGGGATCTCCACGACCCGGTGCTGATGTTCGCCGCGACCGGGATGCGGTCGGGTGAGTTGCTCGGTCTGCGGTGGCGCGACGTCGACCTGGGCGACGAGCCGAGCGTGAGCGTCGTGGGGCACATCTACCGGGCCAAGGGGGAGGGGCTGGTGTGGGATGCGGGCACGAAGGGTGGCGACGGACGTCCGCTGCCGCTGCCTCGGTTCGCCGTCGGCATGCTGCGCGCACGGCGCGAGCGTGAGGGCGGCGACCCGGACGCCTGGGTGTTCGCCTCGGCCGTGGGGACGCTGCGCGACCCGGTGAACTTCAGCCACCAATGGCGGGAGGCGCGCGACCACCTGGGTTTGCCCGGGGTCACGATGCACGGGTTCCGGAAGATGGTCGCGACGCTCGTCGACGACGCCGGCCTGTCCGCGCGTGTGGCCGCCGACCAACTCGGGCATGCGCGGCCGTCGATGACGACGGACACGTACATGCGGCGCGGGACGGTGCACCGGGAGATAGCGCACGCGCTCGACCGAGCGGCGGGTGTAAGTGCGGGATAAACGCGAAGTGGCATTTTCTGGTTCAGCGATTCCGGCGCGTCTGCGCTGGTGGTGGTGCCCCCGATTGGATTCGAACCAACGACCTGCCCTTTAGGAGAGGGCCGCTCTATCCCCTGAGCTACGGGGGCCCACCGAAGAGGGTACCGGGTCCGAGCAGGAACCGGGACACCCGCCGTCATCTACCCGCCGGCGCCGGCCACGAGCGTGTCGATCAGGCGCGCGGCGGTGCGGGCGGTGCGGCCGTCCACGTCGTACCCGGGATTCAGCTCGGCGACGTCGGCCACAGCGAGCTTTCCGGACCGGGCGACTCGACGCACGGCGGCGGCGATCACGTCGAGCGGTACCCCGTACCCGGCCGGCGCACTCACGCCGGGCGCGACCGCGGCGGGCAGCACGTCGAGGTCGATCGTCAGGTACACGAGGTCGACGTCGGCGACCATGTCGTCGACGAAGCCCGCTACGGCGGCGCGCGTGCAGTCCTCGTCGAGCAGATACCGCACGCCGAACGACTCGGCCGCGTCGAACAACGCCCGCGTGTTGTTCGGCCGGCTGATCCCGAGGACGTCGTAGCGCACATCAGCGCCGCGGGCCCTCTCCTGCACGAGGATCTGCCGAAAGGGCGTCCCCGAGGTGGGCCGGCGGGCCTCGCGGAGGTCGAAGTGGGCGTCCAGGTTGAGGATCCCCACGCGCCTGCCCGCGCGCCGCGCCGACGCCGCCAGCCCGCTGTAGGTGCCGTACGCGACCTCATGACCCCCGCCGAGCACAACCGGCAGCCTCCCGTTGTCCAGTGCCGACGTGACGACGCGGCCGAGCGCGGCCTGCCCCGACTCCAGCGCGTCGCCCTCGACGGTGACCGTCCCAGCGTCCTCGACCACCACCCCGTCGTGCAGCGCGAGCGGCGCGAGCGCCTCGCGCAGCGCGTATGGCCCAGCGGCCGCGCCGGCCCTGCCGCAGTTGCGGCGCACGCCGGCGTCGGAGGCGAAACCGATCAGCACAACGCCCTTGCCGGGTTCCCGCGAGTACACGCGAACACCCGTGTGCCACCTCAGATGCGCGTCGCCGGGGCCGTCGTCTCGCCCCGTCCACAGGAAGGTCATCGCGTCGCCCCGCCCACGAACACCTCGCGCACCAGGGGCACGCCCGGGCGGTAGGCCAGATGCAGGTACGACGGTGCGTCCAGCGCCACGGCGTCCGCGCGTGAGCCGGGCCGTAGCACGCCGATGTCGCTGCGCCGCAACGCCTGTGCCCCGCCGGCGGTGGCGGACCACACCGCCTCGTCGGGCGTCATCCGCAGGTCCCGCACCGCGAGCGCGATGCAGAACGGCAGGCTGGTGGTGTAGCTGGTGCCGGGGTTGCAATCGGCTCCCAGGGCGACGGTGACGCCTGCATCCAGCAGGGCGCGGGCGTCGGGATAGTCGCTACGCGTGGAGAAGTCGGCGCCCGGCAGCAGGGTGGCGACGGTGTCGGACCCGGCGAGCGCATCGACGTCGGCGCTAGTCACATGCGTGACGTGGTCGACCGAGGCCGCACCGAGTTCCACGGCAAGGGCCACGCCGGGACCGGGACCCAGCTGGTTGCCGTGCACGCGGGGGATCAGCCCGTGCGCCGCACCGGCTTCCAGCACCGCACGGGACTGCTCGGCGTCGAACGCACCCGTCTCGCAGAACACATCGATCCATTTCGCGTGCGGAGCACACGCGGGGATCATCTCGCCGACCGCCATCGCGACGTACTCGTCTGCGCGCCCGGCGTATTCGGGCGGCGGGACGTGCGCGGCCAGCAGCGTCACCTCGTCGGTGAATCGGCCGGCGATCCGGACGGCACGCAGCTCATCTGCGGCGGTCTGACCGTAGCCGGACTTGATCTCGACCGTGGTGGTGCCGCCGCGCAGGTACTCACCGACCAGCCGATGCACGGTTCCTGCAAGCGTCGAGTCGGAGGCCGCGCGGGTCGCCGCGATCGTGGTGCGGATCCCGCCGGCGGCGTACGGGCGCCCCTCCATGCGGGCCGCGAACTCCTCGGCGCGGTCACCGTCGAACACTAGATGCGAATGGCTCTCGACGAATCCGGGCAGCAGCGCCCGCCCGCCGAGCGTCGCCGCCCGGTCGGCCGCCGGGGCTGCGGCCGCGTCCCCCACCCAGGCGACGACGTCACCGTCGAACACGACCGCAGCGTCCCGGCGCACGCCGAGGCGCCCCTCGCCCAGCTCGGGGGCGTTGGTCACCAGCGTCCCGATGTCGGTGAGCAGGGTGGTGGTCACCGCAGCCCGCCCACGGCGGCAGCGGCGGCCGCGACCAGCGCCCCCGAGGCGGCGACGGTGACGGCGGCCTCGATGTCGGGTGCGAGGAACCGGTCGGGCCCCGGGCCGGACACCGTGGACCGCAGCGCGGCGAGCACCGCCCCCGTCCCGGGGCCGGGCTCCAGCGGGGCGCGCATGTCGATCCCGCGTGCAGCGGTGAGGATCTCGATCGCCAGCACGCGGGTCAGTCCGTCGATCGACCGACGCAGCTTGCGGGCGGCCGACCAGCCCATCGACACGTGGTCCTCCTGCATCGCCGACGAGGGGATCGAGTCGACGCTGGCCGGCACGGCGAGCCGCTTGAGCTCGGACACGATGGCCGCCTGGGTGTACTGCGCGATCATCATGCCGGAGTCCAGGCCCGGGTCGTCGGCGAGGAACGGCGGCAGCCCGTTGTTGCGGGCCTTGTCCAGGAATCGGTCCGTACGCCGCTCGCTGATGCTCGCGAGGTCGGCGGCGACGATCGCCAGGAAGTCCAGCACGTACGCGACCGGCGCGCCGTGGAAGTTGCCGTTCGACGAGACGTCGCCGGCGGGCGTCACGACGGGGTTGTCGATCGCGCTGGCCAGCTCCCGCTCGGCCACCAGGCGTGCGTGGTCGACGGTGTCGCGCACCGCGCCCGCCACCTGGGGGGAACAGCGCAGCGAGTAGGCGTCCTGTACGCGCGTGTCCTCGGGGCCCGCGTGGCTCGCCACGATCGGCGAACCCGCCAGCAGGGCATGGATGTTCGCGGCGGACACGGCCTGGCCGACCTGCGGTCGGAGCGCCTGCAGGTCGGCGGCGAACACGCGGTCGGTGCCGAGCAGGCCCTCGACGCTCATCGCGGCGCCGATATCGGCGAGCCGCGTGAGGTGGTCGAGGTCGGTGATCGCCAGCGCCAGCATGCCGAGCATGCCGTCGGTGCCGTTGATCAGGGCGAGACCCTCCTTCTCGGCGAGCACCACGGGCTCGAGGCCGTGCTCGGCCAGCACCTGCGCGGCGTCGACGAGACGTCCGTCGGCGGACCGGACCGGCCCCTCGCCGCAGATGGCCAGCGCGCAGTGCGCGAGGGGCGCCAAGTCGCCAGAGCAGCCGAGGCTGCCGTACTCGTGGACGACCGGGGTGATGCCCGCCGTGAGCAGGTCGGCGTATGCCTGGGCGACGCGTGGCCGCACGCCGGTGCGGCCGGTGGCCAGGGTGGACAGGCGCAGCAGCATCAGCGCACGCACCACCTCGCGCTCCACCTCCGGCCCCGAGCCCGCGGCGTGCGACCGGATGAGGCTGCGCTGCAGCGCCGTTCGCAGCTCGGGTGCGATGTGCCGGGTAGCCAGCGCCCCGAATCCCGTGGACACGCCGTACACCGGGGTGGTCGCGGCGGCGAGCTCGTCGATGTGGGCGCGGGATGCGGCCATCGCCGCGAGGGACTCGTCGGTGAGCCGGACGCCGCAGCCGTGCCGTGCGACCGCCACCACGTCGGCGATGGAGAGCGGCTCCACGCCGACGGTGACGGACTCGGTCGATGCGATGGTCATGTCAGTCCTTCTCGAAAGTCGGTGGGATCAGTTCTCGCGCATGGGGATGCGGACGCCGCGCTGGGCGGCGACGTCGGCGGCGTGCTCGTATCCGGCGTCCACGTGCCGGATGACGCCCATGCCGGGGTCGTTGGTGAGGACGCGGGCGATCTTCTGCGCCGCGAGCTCGGTGCCGTCCGCGACGCACACCTGCCCGGCATGGATCGAGCGTCCCATGCCGACGCCGCCGCCGTGGTGGATCGAGACCCATGTGGCGCCGGAGGAGGTGTTGACCAGGGCGTTGAGCAGCGGCCAGTCGGCGATCGCGTCGGATCCGTCGGCCATGGCCTCGGTCTCGCGGTACGGCGAAGCCACGGAGCCGGAGTCGAGGTGGTCGCGGCCGATCACGATAGGCGCCGACAGCTCACCGCTGGCGACCATCTCGTTGAACTTCAGGCCCGCGAGGTGTCGTTCGCCGTAGCCCAGCCAGCAGATCCGGGCGGGCAGGCCCTCGAAAGCGACCTTCTCCCCGGCCATCTCGATCCAGCGACGGAGGTGCTCGTTCTCCGGGAAGAGCTCGAGGATCGCGCGGTCGGTAGCGGCGATGTCCTTCGGATCACCCGAGAGTGCCGCCCAGCGGAACGGGCCCAGGCCCTCCTCGAACAGCGGCCGGATGTAGGCGGGCACGAAGCCGGGGAAGTCGAAGGCGCGGTCGTACCCGGCCTTTCGGGCCTCGTCGCGGATCGAGTTGCCGTAGTCGAAGACCTCGGCGCCGCGGTCCGCGAACCCGACCATGGCCTTCACGTGTGCCGCCATGGACTTGCGGGACTCGTCGGTGAAGTAGCCGGGGTCCTTCTCGGCCATCGTCCTCATGTCGGCGAGCTCGATGCCGAGCGGCAGGTAGGCCAGCGGGTCGTGGGCGGAGGTCTGGTCGGTGACGATGTCGATGGGAGCGCCCATCTCGAGCAGCCTGGGGAACACCTCGGCGGCGTTGCCCTCGAGCCCGATCGACAGGGGGCGCTTGGCATCCCGGGCCTCGACCGCCAGCGCCAGCGCATGCTCGAGGTTCTCGGCCTTCGTGTCGAGGTAGCGGTGCGCGATGCGGCGGTCGATGCGGGTCACGTCGCAGTCGACGCAGATCGCGACACCGTCGTTCATGGTCACGGCGAGGGGCTGGGCGCCGCCCATGCCACCCAGGCCGGCGGTCAGGGTGATGGTCCCGGCGAGGGTGCCCCCGAACCTCTTGCGCGCGACGGCACCGAAGGTCTCGTAGGTGCCCTGCAGGATCCCCTGCGTGCCGATGTAGATCCACGAGCCCGCGGTCATCTGCCCGTACATGGTCAGGCCCAGGTCCTCGAGCCGACGGAACTCCTCCCAGTTCGCCCAGTCCCCCACCAGGTTCGAGTTGGCGATCAGCACGCGTGGGGCCCACTCGTGGGTACGGAACACCCCCACCGGTTTGCCCGACTGCACCAGCATGGTCTCGTCCGCCTTCAGCGTCTTCAGGGTGCGCACCATGGCGTCGAACGCCTCCCAGCTGCGGGCGGCGCGGCCGGTGCCGCCGTACACGACCAGCCCGTCCGGATGCTCGGCCACCTCGGGGTCGAGGTTGTTCATCAGCATCCGCAGCACGCCCTCCTGCTGCCAGCCGAGCGTGTTGAGCTCGGTGCCGCGCGGGGCGGAGACGGGACGGGCGCCAGGGAGCGCGCGGTCGGTGGTCGTCATGGCGATCCTTTGAAGGTAGTTGCGGATTCGGTGTAGTTAGTGAGGCCGCTCACTGCTGCTTGTATAGTGCTGTCTAGACAGTTAAATGTCAAGGGGTGGCCACGCGACCGTCGGCTACTCTGACAACAAGCTGGCGACCGGGTCGGCGAGCAGGAGACACGATGCCGACCGATGCACTGAGCGACGCGGAGCTCGCCGAGCGGTTCGCCACCGCGGGCACGCCCGCGACACCCGCGTATGAGCGGGTGAAGACGGTGCTGCGCGCCCAGATCGACTCCGGGCGCTGGCCCGAGGGATTCCAGCTGCCGTCCGAGAACCAGCTGGTCGGTGCGCTCGGGCTGGCGCGGATGACGGTGAACCGGGCGATCCGCGACCTCGCGACCGAGGGCGTCGTCGTACGCATGCCGGGCGTCGGCACCTTCGTCGCGCCGGACAAGGCCGCCTCGCCGCTGTTCGAGGTGCGCAACATCGCCGACGAGGTGCAGCGCCGCGGGCACCGGCACCGCACCGACATCGTCTTCGCGCGCCGCGAGCCGTCGGGTGAGCCGCACGGGCTGTGGCATGGCGAGGCGTTCCACTCGTTGGTCGTGCACTACGAGGAGACCACGCCGATCCAGGTGGAGGACCGGTACGTCGACCCCGCGCTCGCCCCCGATTACCTCGCACAGGACTTCACCGCCGAGACCCCCAACAGCTACCTCAGCCGGGTCGCCCCCCTGGTCCGCGGCGAGCACGTCGTCGAGGCCCTACTCGGCAGTCCCCAGGAGTGCGAACTGCTGCAGATCCCGCCCACCGAGCCGTGCCTGATGATCAACCGGAAGACCTGGAGTGCAAGAGGATTGGTGAGCGTCGCACGCCTGGTCCACCCCGGCTCGCGCAGCCGGCTCGAGGGCGGCTTCACCACCTGAGACAGCGAGAACCACCTGCTAGGGCGATTCGCACCCGCCATCGCGAGTGGAGATCCACTTCTCAGGTGGTTCCCGCGGGCCGTCCGCGATCGATTCGAGTTGGACACATCTCGAACCGTGACCACAGCAACGGTTCTTTGCCTGACTACAGCCAGTGGAATACCCACTATCCACCCACATGAGGCATGCGCGTTCGACTGCTGCGGCTACTTCCGGGTACGGTTCGCGACGGCGGTGACGAAGTCGGCAAGCATCTGCTGTTCGCTGTCGGCGCGCAGCGCCGTGCCGTCGGTCGCGGCCGAGATCGCTTCGATCGCGTTCATGTCGGCGTCGCCGGAGATGCCGACGGTGTTGATGGTGATCGGCTTGGCGGGGTCGATGATCGCTGTGAGGCCGGCGATCAGCTGCGCCAGCGTCGTGGTGTCCGCGTCCTCGTCCGTGCCGTCGGTGAGCACGATGATCGAGTTCGAGTAGGCCGGGTCGAACTCCCGCTGCGCCTGCTTGTAGGCAGCGAGAATCGTTGTGTACAGCGCGGTTCCACCGCCGACGCGATCACGCAGCCCGTTCATCGCGTCGACCAGCGCGGTGCGCTGCGTCACGGAGCCGCGCTTCGCGGCCAGGGGCGCGACCGGCACCAACGCGTTCCACGGGGCGCCGCGGGTGCTCGACGAGAACGACCACAGCCCGATCGCGTCGGCATCCGAGATCTGCGAGACCACCCGATCGAAACCGGCGACCGCCATCCCGATCCGGGTGGTGGACCCGGACTGCTCGGCCATCGAGCCCGAGGTATCCATCACCACGAGAGTCTTCAGCGGCACGGCGACCGCGGCGAGAAGCCGCTCACCCTCCGCGAGCTTGCTCTTGTCGGGCTCGGGCAGGAGTACGACGGTGCCGACGCCACCGTCGGGCGCCGCGGTACCGTCGGCGTCGCGGAGGCCCGCCGCCTTCAGGTCCCCCGCACCCTCGCGAGAGGCGAACGCCCCGGCGAGCAGCTTCTCTGCTGTCTCCGCGCCGGTCACCCGGTCGCCCGACGCGGTGACCACGAGCGGGATCTGATTCAGGACGGTCCCGACCTGCGGCACGACCGCGGCGAGGGCCGGGTCGCCCTTCTTCGCAGCCAGGTACTGCGATTCGGGCACCACGACCACGCCGCCGGCCCGCGCGGCGGCCGACACCGGCTCGCCCTGCACCGTCGGCGCGGACTGCGCGAGGTGCACGAGTGCCGCGGTGAGAGCCTGCTGATCGGACCCCGATGTCCCCGACTCGGCGACCGCGACGATCAGCGGCGCGTCGGCGTTCGGCGCATCGACGGGGACCGCGTGCAGGTCCGACGCGCTCAACGCCTCGAGCCAGGTCGTGGGCGTCCCGGGCTTCGCGCCCGCGACGACGATCGGGGACGACGCCACCGTCGTCGCCGGCAGGTCACGACCCACCTCGGTACCGACGGTGTCGACGCGCGCCTTCGACGAGGCCAGCCACAGGTCCGGGATCGCGCCGCCGCCGGCCAGCAGGCCGGGCATCGCGGAGTCCGGGACGGTCTGGATCGTGAACGACGTACACGAGTCCGCCGCGCGTGCGGCCTCACGCTCGGCGACGTCGACCAGCGACTGGTCGGCGGCCACCGTGTACTCGCTCGGGGAGGCGCACGCGCCGCCGGAGGTGTGCAGGATCCGCCATACGCCCCCCACGAGCAACACGACCAGGACCACCCCGAGCACCGGCCACCACAGACGACGGCTCCGATTCCAGACGGCAGGTGCTCCGTACGCACTCGGATGGTGTCGGCCCATGCGGCTCCTCCTGGCTGGCGGTCTGCTGGATCAGCCTACAAACCAGGCGTGTCCCATTCGGCCGGGAATCACCCTTCGGCGGGCTTGGCACCCTCGGCCGGCGCGGGCGGCTCGGCCGGCGCTTCGCTCGCGCCCTGCTGCTCCCCCGTCGCTTCGCTCGCGCCCTGCTGCTCCCCCGTCGCTTCGCTCGCGCCCTGCTGCTCCCCCGTCGCTTCGCTCGCCCCAGCCCACTTCTTCGCGGCGTCCTGCACCTTGTCGACACCCGCCGCGTACTTGCCGCCGGTCTGCTTGTCGATGAGGTCGCCCGCCTTGTCCACCAGCGACGGGTTCTTCTCGATTGCTTCCTTGGCCTTCTCAGCAAGATTCTTGAAATCCATGGCCATCAGGCTACGGTGGTCCACCACTTCTCGCGATGCCCCGCACCCTTAGCGTGTCGCAGGACGTCGACTCGCCCGCCCGGCTTGGGGGCATATGTCTCGATGCCGGCCTCGGCCGTCGCCGCCAGCAGGCGTTCGACGGGCTCCGCCCAGTCGTGGAACGCGAGGTTGAACGTGGCCCAGTGGATCGGCACGAGCAGCGCGTCCGGCTTCGCGATCATCCGGTGGATGGCCACGGCCTCCTCGGGCGTGGTGTGCACGTCGGGCCACAGCTCGTCGTAGGCGCCGATGGGCACCAGAGTGAGGTCGAACGGCCCGAAGTGGTCACCGATCAGCTTGAAACGCTCCGTGTACCCGGTGTCACCGCCGAAGAACACCCGGTGCCGCGGGCCGACGATCGACCACGAGGCCCACTGCGTGCTGTTGCGAGACAGCCCGCGGCCCGAGAAGTGCCGGGCCTCGGTGCAGACGATCTTGAGATCGCCGATCGTGTGCGCCTGATCCCAGTCACGCTCGATGATGCGGTCATCCGGCACGCCCCACGAGCGCAGGTGCTCGCCCACACCGACGGGCACCAGGAACGGCGCGTCCTGTCCCCTCGTGAGTGCCTCGACCGTCGGCAGGTCGAGGTGGTCGTAGTGGTCGTGGCTGATCACCACGGCGTCGACCGGCGGGATCGCCTCCAGCGCGACGGGAACGGGGTGCAGCCGCGCCGGGCCGATCGTCGGCGACGGGCTGACCCGCTCACCCCACACCGGGTCCGCGAGCACGCGGTACCCGTCGACCTCGATCAGCACCGACGAGTGGCCGTACCAGGTCACCGCCAACTCCGCCGCCTGGACCGGGACGAGCGGCGCGGCCAGGGGGATCGGGCCGTGGGGCCGACCACGTCGGGATCGGACGACGAAACCGCGCACGACCTTGCCGACACCGAACCGCTCGTGCGGGGTGTCGGGGTCGGTGTTGGTGAACTGGCGCTCGGCCTTGGCACCCATCGAGCGCTTGAGTCCGGACCCGGCCCGCAGCAGCGTGACTCCCGCGGCGCCGGCCGCGGTACCCACGCCGAGGGCGGCCGCCCCCAACCCCAAGGCCGTCCGGCTCGGAACGTCGCCGAGCCGGTCTCGGATGCCGGCCATCAGCGGCCCCGGAAGACGGGGTCACGCTTCTCGATGCGGGCCACGACGGCCTCCTTCAGGTCATCGGAATCCCACACGGCGTGCAGTCGATCGGCCTCCACCGCGCTGAGCCGCTCGCGGGCGTAGTCGTTCTTGAACAGCGCCTTGTAGTTCCGCAGCGACAGCGGCGCCAGCCGGGTGAGCCCCCGCGCGAACTCGAGTGCCTCCTCGCGGTCGCCGACCAGATTGGCGAAGCCGAGGCGTTCGAGGGTCTGCGCGTCGTACTTCTTGCAGGCCATGAGGATGCTGCGGGCATGGCCGCCACCGACCAGGTTCTCGAGGCGCCGCAGCGTCCACTTGTCGATGGTGACGCCCAGCTTGGCCGCGGGGATCGCGATGCTGGCGCCGGGATCGAGCACCCGCAGGTCCGCCATCATCGCCATCTGGACGCCGGCGCCGACCGCCGGGCCGTTGAGGTCGGCGACGATGATCTGCTCGAGCCGCTCGGCCCGCGCGTAGAACCGCATCACGCTCTCCATGAAGCCCTTGTCGAGCACGGCGCCCGACCGCAGATCGGCACCCGCGCAGAATGCGCTGCCCTGGCCGCGCAGCACGATCACGAAT
Organism: Tsukamurella soli; assembly: GCF_039541155.1. Lineage (NCBI taxonomy): Bacteria > Bacillati > Actinomycetota > Actinomycetes > Mycobacteriales > Tsukamurellaceae > Tsukamurella > Tsukamurella soli. The sequence continues at coordinate 17,689 of NZ_BAABFR010000044.1, read as the reverse complement.
ACCCCGTCGGCCACCGCGCGGTCGAACGCCTTGTTCAGCGCGACGATGATCTCTGGATTGAGCGCATTCCGCGCGTCCGGACGCTGGAATTCGACGATCGCCAGCCTGTCCTCGAGCGTATAGCCAATCATGTGCCGCAATCTACGCTACGAGCGTGACAGCGGTCGTGGTGGTCGGGGCGGGGCAGGCGGGCCTGTCGGCGGGGTATTTCCTGCCGCGTTTCGGGGTGGACGACTACATTCTGCTGGACCACTACCCCGGCCCCGGTGGGGCGTGGAGTAGACGGTGGCCGTCGCTCACCCTCGCGGCCGCCAACCACGTTCACGACCTGCCCGGATGGGGACTGCACGAGGCGCTCGGCGAGCACTGCGACCAGGTACCGGCCGCGGACGGCGTGGCACGGTACTTCGGCGAATACGAGCGCCGGTTCGCCATTCCCGTGCGCCGCCCGGCCCACGTGTCGACGGTGACCCGCACCGGCGACGCCGATCGCCCGTACGCCGTGACCGGCATCGCGGACGGACAAGAATTCACCGTCCGTCCCGCTGCGGTTATCAATTGCACGGGCACCTGGGACCGGCCGTTCTGGCCGACGGTGCCCGGTGCCGGGTCGTTCGCCGGGCGTCAGCTGCACGCGCACGAGTACCGCGCGGCCGAGCCGTTCGCGGGCCTGACGGTGGCGGTGGTCGGCGCCGGGATCACCGCCGTCCAACTGCTCGTGGAGATCGCAGCGGTGGCCGACACCGTGTGGTTCTCGCGCCGCGAGCCCGAATGGGACGACCGACCCTTCGATCCGGACAGGGGCCGACGTGCGGTCGCACGGGTCGAGGAGCGTGTGCGGGCGGGGCTGCCGCCCGGCTCCGTCGTCTCGGTGACCGGCCTGCCGCTGACCGAGCCGATGCGCCGCGCCCGGGAAGCCGGGATCCTGGCCTGGAATCCGATGTTCCGCGCGCTGGGGCCCGACGGTGTCGTGCTCACCGACGGCACTACGCGCCACGTCGACGTCGTGCTGTGGTGCACCGGCTTCCGCTACTCGATGGACCATCTCGCACCACTCGGCCTCCGCGCACCGGGCGGCGGCATCGTCATGACCGGTCGGCTCGCCACCGAGGTGGCCGGCGAACCCCGGCTGCACCTGCTCGGCTACGGCCCGTCCGCCTCCACGATCGGCGCCAACCGCGCAGGTCGCGAGGCGGCGCGGGCGGTCGCCGAGCTGGTGGGGTGAACCGTCCGCTCCCCGGATTCTCCACCGCCGCCATACGATCAGCGCAGGTTGAACTCCGCCGGGTCCGGCCCGATGCGACCTTCGGTGGAGTCGAGCCCGCTGATCCGGGCGACCTCGTCATCGGTGAGCTCGAAGCCGAACACGTCGAAGTTCTGCGCGATCCGGGCCGGCGTCACCGACTTGGGGATCACAACGTTGCCGAGCTGCAGGTGCCAGCGCAGGATCGCCTGGGCCGGGCTCACGCCGTGTGCCTGTGCGATGGCTCCGATCGTCGGATCCGAGAGCACCTGCCCCTGCCCGAGCGGCGACCACGCCTCGGTCGCGATGCCGACCTCCCTATGGAACGCGCGCAACGCGGTCTGCGTGAACCGCGGGTGCAGCTCGATCTGGTGCACGGCGGGGACCTCGCCGGTCTCGGCGATCAGCCGCTTCAGGTTGGGGAGCGTGAAGTTGCTGACGCCGATGGACTTCGCGCGGCCGCCGTCGCGGATCGCCTGGAATGCCTTGAAGGTCTCCACGAACAGATCCGCCTCGGGTACCTGCCAGTGGATGAGATAGAGGTCCACGTAGTCGGTGCCGAGCCGCTCCAGTGAGGCGTCGAACGCCTTCAGAGTCTGGTCGTAGCCCTGTTCGGAGTTCCACAGCTTGGTCGTGAGGTAGACGTCCCCGCGGGCGACGCCGGACGCGGCGATCGCGCGCCCGGTCCCGCCCTCGTTGCCGTATATCGCAGCGGTGTCGATACTGCGGTAGCCGACGCGCAGCGCCTCCGCCACCGACGCCTCGGCCTGGTCGTCAGGCACCTGCCATACGCCGAAGCCGAGCTGCGGGATCGTGGTGCCGTTGTTCAGTGTCACGTTCGGAACAGTCACGACCATCTGCAACCCGCGGTCACCCGGACATGTTCCCCCGAACGCACGCCGAGCAGAATCGGGGCGGGAGCAACAATCCGCGAGCTGTCGCCGGTCGGGGGCGAGCCGGTCCACGTGTCGTGGGGCGCCTCACCGCACGTTCTGACGGTGCGCTCTATCCGGGCCCGACGGCCACCGGCCGTGGCTAGCCTGTAGCCATGTCGACGCCGGCCCATGTACTCATCGACGCGGTCCTGGACCGGGGGACGTTCGTATTCTGGGACGCGCCGCCGCTGGACGTGCATCCGTCGCCCGACTACGCCGCCAGCCTCGCGCGGGCGCGGGAACGGTCGGGGCTCGACGAGGCGGTGGTCACCGGTGAGGGGCGCATCCGCGGCCGGCGCGTCGCCCTGATCGCGTGCGAGTTCGACTTCCTCGGCGGCTCGGTCGGCGTCGCGGCGGCCGAACGCGTGGTGACCGCCGTCGAGCGCGCCACCGCGCTGCGGCTGCCGCTGCTCGCGACCACCGCGTCGGGTGGCACCCGGATGCAGGAGGGCACCGTCGCCTTCCTCCAGATGGTCAAGATCACCATCGCCGTCACCCGGCACAAGGCCGCCGGGCTGCCCTACCTGGTCTACCTGCGAAACCCCACGATGGGCGGGGTCTTCGCGTCGTGGGGTTCCCTCGGGCACATCACGGCCGCGGAGCCCGGCGCCACCGTCGGGTTCCTGGGGCCCCGCGTGTTCGAGCAGCTGTACGGCGAGCCCTTCCCGGCCGGCGTGCAGACCGCAGAGAACCTCTTCGCGCACGGGCTCATCGACGGTGTCGTGCCCGTCCGGTTCCTACGTCTGCTCGCCCACCGCGCGCTGATAGTGATGATGGGCGAGCAGGCCGCCGATCCCCTCGCCCCGCAGGTCAGCAGCGACGAGCTGGCCGCCGCGCCCGCGGACGTGTCGGCATGGGACGCCGTGACCGCGAGCCGGAACCCGCGGCGCCCCGGCGTGCGGCTCGTGCTGCGGCAGAGCGCCACCGACAACGTCCCGCTCAGCGGCACCGGTCAGGGCGAGAACGACGACTCGCTCCTGCTGACGCTGGCACGGATCCGGGGGTACCCGTGCGTCATCGTCGGGCAGGCGGGGAACGGGCCCGCCGCACTGCTCGAACCCGCCGCGCTGCGGCTCGCGCAGCGCGGCATGCGCCTCGCGGAGGAGTTGCGGCTGCCGCTCGTGCTCGCGATCGACACGTGGGGCGCAGCTCTCTCTCGCGAAGCGGAGGAGGGTGGCCTCGCGGGCGAGATCGCGCGGTGTCTGGCCGAGCTGGTGAACCTCACGGTGCCGACGATCTCAGTGCTGCTCGGCCAGGGCACGGGCGGCGGGGCGCTCGCGATGCTGCCCGCCGACCGGGTGCTGTGCGCGCAGCACGGGTGGCTGGCCCCACTGCCGCCGGAGGGCGCGAGCGCTGTGGTGTTCCGCTCCGCCGACCATGCCGCCGAGATGGCCGAGTGGCAGGGCATCAGCTCGGCCGATCTGTATCGCGACGGCATCGTCGACCGGGTGATCCCCGAGCGGCCGGATGCCACCGCGGAACCCGACGAGTTCGCCAACCGGGTGGGCCTCGCGATCAGCGAGGCGCTCGCCGAACTGTCGCTGATTCCCAGCGACGTACGGATGGCGCAGCGAATGGACCGGTACCGCCGGCTCGGGGTGCCCGATCCCGACGGCAGGCACGTCCAGCCCCATTCATAGGATTCGTGTTAGTCGTGTTAAGTCGGAATCGATGAAATATTTCTTTCGCAAATCACATGTCTCTTGCCCAGCCACGTCTATCGAGGAAACCCGCAGGTAGCGGCGTTGTCCGCACACAGCGGCAGCGCTGGGCGCCGCCCGATGTGGGCGTTCCCCACGCCGACGGTTGTCCTTGGCCGGGAGATTCCCGGGCGGGGCGCACCGGTCCAGGTAACGGGCACGGAGAACTTCTGCGATCCCTAGGGCATGAAGAGAACATTGCTTTTGGCGATAGGTGTGATCGGTTTGTCGTTGGTGCTGTTCACGATCGGTGACACGGCGGCCGACGCGGCGACGCTGCATCCGCAGTTCTGCGGCCCGGGATATTGGCATCCCGGCTGGTGGGGTCCGGGCTACTGGGCCTGGGGTTGGTGGCACCCGGGTTGGTGGCACCCCGGCTACTGGAGCAGCGGCTGGTGTGGCGGCGGCTGGGGCGGCGGCTGGCACCACGGCTGGGGCGGAGGTTGGCACCGCGGCTGGTGACCGCGTCCGGTTGCCCGCGTCACCGGCGGCCGTGACCAGGTCGCCCGAACCACCCTTGCGGATCGCCACCGAACCCGTCCGGTTCGGTGGCGATACTCGTTCTCCTGCAGGGCGTCCCGCTAGGTGGTGAACCCCGTGAGCGGCCAACCGCCGGCGGCGAGTCGGGCCGCGATCCGCCGGGTGTCGTCTGTGCCGGGTTCGGCGTGGGTGACCTTCGCGATGGCCTCTTCGATCTGCTGCCGGTCTACGGAGCCCTCTGGTCGCGCGGCGAGGAGGTGGCCGATGACCTGGTTCTGTTCCTCGTCGGTGAGCGTCCGCTCGAGGAGGGCCAGCAGGGGGAAGTAGTCCTTCGGCGGGATGCCGTCGGGGTAGCTGGCCCGCAGCCACCCGAGAACCTGGGACAGGACGGGCTTGTCGGATCTGCTCACGCTTGTCTCCTTGGCTGGATCGGTATCGGTCGGTCGCCTGCTGGAAGCCGGGAGCGGGGCGCCGATCATCATACGCGGTGGACCACCAGAGTCCCACCGCCTGATCGAGATGATCCGCGACGAACTCGACGTCCCGACCTCGGCCGGAGCGCCCTGCCGCCGCCGTGGCGGCGACCGGCGTGCACCCCCCGCAGCCCCCGCCGTGAACATTCGGTGAACCCCTGCCCACTAGACCCTTGCACCGACCGGTTTGCCGGAATCTCCGGGGATAGGTTCACGTCGTGTCCGTCCCAGCCCGATGGATCGCCCCGACCGCCTTCACGACCGCCGCGCTGATCGCGGTGGCCGGCGTCGTCGTGTACGCGCTGCCGAACCAGACACGTACCGTGCCCGGCCGCACCCTGGACGGACTCCCCGTCACTGCAGTCGATGCCGGGATCGGCGGATGCGCACGGCCACCGAGCGAGGTCACCGGCGGCGCACAGGTGTTCGCCGTGACCAACCGCACGACCCACGCGCTCGAGATCACCGTCGCCGGCGCCGCCGGAACCGTCTACGCAGAGCTGGAGGGGGTGGGACCCGGCTCGACCCGGCAGATGCAGGTGAGCCTGGCCCGCGGCGTCTACCACTTCGCGTGTTACTTCACCGACGTTCCCGCCGTATCCGGCGGCGTCTTCGCGGTCACCGGCGGTACCGCCCCGGCGACCCGCGGTGTCGCGCCGCTCTCGACACAGGACCTCACTCCCGTGACCCTGCAGTACCAGGCGTGGATCGCGAGCCGCCTCCCCGCGTTGCAGGCGGCGGTCCGCGCGCTGGCGGCGGCGCCCGATGTCACGGCACAACGCAGCGCCTGGCTCGCTGCGCATCACCTGTACGAGACGCTCGGCGCCGCGTACGACGCCTTCGGCGACTGGGATACGAAGATCAACGACCCCGGGCCGCCGGCGCCGACGTCGGGCTTCCACGCCATCGAAGCTGCGCTGTGGGGCCCACAGCCGACGGTGCCGGCGGACCTGGAACGGCAGCTGCAGACAGATGTCGACGGTCTCACGGCCGACTTCCCGAACATCGCCGTCGATCCGCTGCAGATCGGCCTACGCGCACACGAGATCACGGAGAACACCATCGAATTCACCCTCACGGGCGCCGACGACCTCGGTTCGCACGCGTCGCTGGACACCGCCCTGGCGAACCTGGAGGGCACCCGCCGGCTGTTGGACCTGCTGACACCGCTGCTGAGCACCCGGTACCCGCGGCTGGGCGCCACCCGAAGCGCCCTCGACCAGACGGTCACCGTCGTCACAGCGATGGCGACGAAGTACCCGGGCCGGGCCGTCTCCTCCTTCTCGCAGGCGGATCGCGAGCGGCTGAACGCCTCGTTCGGCGGCCTCGTCGAGCTGCTCGCCCCGATCGCCGCCATCACCGATGTGCGGAGGACGAATTGAGCCCGGCTGGTCGTCGGAACTTCCTGCGTGGTGCGGCTTTCGGTGCCGCGGGGCTGGGTGCCGCGGTCGTCGCCGCGGGCTGCGACCGCACGGAATCGGCACCGCCGGCGCCGGCGGCCGAGCGTGCCGTGGAGGCGACCCAGGCGTTCGCCAGCTACGTCGCGCTGGACCTGCAGACCGGGACTCCCGCCGAGACCGACGATCTGTTGCGCACCCTCGCGGCACAGATCGGCCGGCTGTGCCGCGGGTATGTGCCACCCGCTGTGGGGATCTCGGCGCCGCCCAGCGACTCGGGCACGCTGGGCGGCGTGGTACCGAGCGACGGGCTGGTGGTGAACATCGGCTACGGTGCGAGCTTCTTCGACCATGCGCACGCGGACCGGAGACCCAAGGGGATCAAGGCGATGCGCGAGTTCCCGGACGACCGGCTGCAGCGCGACGAGTGCGACGGTGACATGCTGCTGGAGATCCGCGCCGACCAGCAGGACGTGGTGGTGCACGCCCTGCGCGAGCTGACGCGCGTCACCCGCGGCGGCCTCGCCGTGCGGTGGCGGCAGGACGGCGTGCGGCCGTCGCCCCGTCCGGACGGCGCGCCGCGCAACCACTTCGGATTCAAAGACGGCACCTCCAACCCCACCGGCGCCGACTTCGACTCGCTCGTGTGGATCGACGAGCCGACCCAGCCGTGGACTCGGGGCGGCACATTCGTCGTGGTCCGGCTCATCCGGATGCTCACCGAGTTCTGGGATCGGGTCTCGATCTCGGAGCAGGAGAACATGTTCGGGAGGGTGCGCACGACGGGGGCCCCGCTCGACGGTGACGTCGAGACCGACGTGCCGCAGTACGCGGCCGACCCGACCGGCGACGTGATCCCGCTGACCGCGCATATGCGGCTGGCCAATCCGCGCACGCCCGGCACCGACCGCTCGCGCATCTTCCGCCGCGCCTACAACTACGTCGGCGGCATGGACTCCAACGGGAATCTCGATCTGGGACTGGTGTTCACCTGCCTGCAGCGCGACATCGCGGGACAGTTCGAGGCGACGCAGGACCGCCTCGAGGGCGAACCGCTGGTCGATTACATCGCCCCGTTCGGCGGTGGCTACTTCTATCTCCCACCCCGCGACGCGGGGACGGGCGTCTCGACGACAGGAGGAATCTTGTGACCGACGTTCTCTGGCTTCGCGGGGCGCGTTCATGACCCCCGGGGCGTTCGGGCGGCGTACGCGGCTCTCCTTCCGAATCGGCTACTTCCGAATCGGCGACGCCACCCGGGGCCTGGCCGCACTCGCAGGGGTCGCCGCGCTGACACTCGGGGCGGGTGCGCTCGGCGCCCCCGCGTCCGCCGCTCCGGGCGACACCGCGACCCCCATCAAGCACCTGGTCGTGCTCTTCGACGAGAACATCTCGTTCGACCACTACTTCGGCACGTACCCGGTGGCCGCCAACACCGCCGGCGAGACGCTGCAGGGCTCCGGCGCTGCGGCGCCCGCGTTCCATGCCGCGCCCGAAACCCCCACGGACATCGATACCTTCACCCATGCCGGCCTCGCCGGCGACAGGAACCCGAACCAGTACAAACCGTTCCGCTTCACGCCCGGACAGGCGGTGACCTGCGACCAGAACCACAGTTACGACGCCGAGCAGGCGGCCGCGAACAACGGGGCGATGAACGAGTTCGTCCAGTTCACCACCAAGGACAAGTGCGCGTCGTCCGGGCCGAACATGTACGAGCACCCCGGCTCCGTGATGGGGTACTACGACGGCAACACCGTTGCCGCGATGTGGAACTACGCCCAGCACTACACGCTGAGCGACGACTACTGGACCACGGTGTTCGGGCCCTCGAGTCCCGGCGCGCTGGACCTGGTGTCCGGCGACACCCACGGCGTCGAATCGTACGACCCGAAGACCGGGAGGAAGACCGCCACGCCCGACTCGTACGTGGTGGGCGCGCCGGACGCCGACGGCGTCGGCACCGTCTACCAGGACCCGGACCCGCTCTACGACGACTGCTCCGACACGAATCACACCGCCGACGAGGCACTGGCGGCGCTGCGCGGCAAGAACATCGGCGACCTGCTCAACGAGCAGAGCGTCAGCTGGGGCTGGTTCCAGGGCGGCTTCCGCCCGAGCACCCCGGCCTCGGGATCCGCGGTGGCACAGTGCAACACCACGCACACCAACGTGGCGGGCAATGCGGTGATCGACTACAGCCCGCACCACAATCCGTTCTCGTTCTACAAGTCCACGTCGAACGAGCACCACGTGCCTCCAGCCGGCGTGGCCGAGGTGGGGCACGCGGGCCCGGCAAACCACAACTACGACCTCACCGACTTCGACGCCGCACTGACGGCCGGGGATCTGCCCGCGGTGAGCTTCCTCAAGGCCGGTGAGTACCAGGACGGGCACGCCTCGTACTCGGATCCGCTGGACGAGCAGACGTTCGTCACCACGTATGTCAACAAGCTCCAGCAGTCCAAGGACTGGGGCTCGACGGCCGTCGTGATCGCATACGACGACTCCGACGGGTGGTACGACCACGCTAAGCCGACCATCCTGTCCGGCAGCAAGAACCCGAAGCTGGACAAGGGGATCTGCACGTCGGCCGCCGCGGCGCCGATCGCCGGCGACCAGCTGCGCTGCGGCCCCGGCACCCGCGAGCCGCTGCTGCTCATCTCGCCGTATGCACGAGCGAACGTCGTGAACCACACGCCGATCGAGCAGGCGTCGATCACGAGGTTCATCGAGGACAACTGGCACACCGGCCGGATCGACGGCTCGGCAGACGCGCGGGCCGGAAAGCTGGACTCGCTGTTCGACTTCGCCGCGCCGCGCACCGACAGGCTCTGGCTCGACCAGGTGACCGGCGCCGTGCTCGCCGCCGCGCCACCCGCGGACCAGGGGGCACAGGCCGCCGCGGTGGCTTCTGCATCCGCCACCGCCGCACCGGCTTCCGGCGCGCCGGCATCCCCCGCGCGCGCGAGCGGATCGTCGAGCAGCAGCTCGACGGGGTGGATCTGGGCCGTGGTCGTGGTGGTCGTGCTCGTCCTCATCGCGATCGGCGTGTGGGCGCTACGCGCCCGACGCGCGGGTGGGGAGAAGTAGCCACCCATCCGACCAGGTGTCTGGCGAGCGTTATGAGCGCTTGTTCGGCGCCGGGTGGGCCGACGAGGCACAACCCCACCGGCCCGTCCGGCGTCCGAATGCAGGGCACGGACAGCGCGGGCAGCCCGCCGATCGACGCCACCGTCGTCAGGCGCAGGGTGGCGACCCGGTCGCGCTCGGCATCGTCGGCGGCCGGCGCCGCACCGGGTGCCGTGGGCATCACGAGCACCGTGGACCGCACCAGGTCACGGAGGCGGGCTCGCGCCCTTCCGACCGAATCTGCCGCAGCGGCAGCGTCATCCACCCTGATCCCGGCGGCGATCCGGACGCGACCGGCGACGTCCGGCCCCAGGCGGGGCCGCACCTCGGTGATCCATCGCCCGTGCGCCCGCCAGAACTCGGCGGCCTGCAGCGTCCTGAAGCGCTCGACCCACGCGCCGCCGCCGACCGCGCGGGTCACGTCGATCTCACCCGTGATGCGCGGCCCCAGCCCGCGCTGGGCGGCACCCAGCAGCGCGCTCGCCACCGTCGGGACGCAGAGCGCGAACAGATCGGCCGCCACCACGACGGGCAGGTCCGCGTGGTCGCGGCGCGGCGGCGTCTCGACCAGCACGCCGGTCGCCCGCGCGAGGGTCGGCAGGTCCCGGCACAGCACGCCGACGGTATCGAACGACGGGGCGAGCGGCACCACCCCCGTCGCATCGACTGCGCCCCAGGTGGGTCGCATCCCGAACAGCCCGCAGTAGCTGGCGGGCACCCGGATCGAGCCGCCGGTATCGGTGCCGAGACCCACGTCGGCGAGCCCGGCCGCTACCGCGGCCGCGGGCCCGCTCGACGAACCTCCGACGACCCGGCCCGGTGCCGCCGGGTTGTCGGCCGCGCCGTAGTGGGCGTTGACTCCGGTGAGGCTGTAGGCGAACTCGTCGGTGTGGGCCTTACCGACGACGGTGGCTCCGGCCGAGCGCAGCAGCGCGACCGACGCCGCATCCACGCTCGCGGGGGCCCGGCCGTGCGCCCAATCGGGGTTACCCGCGCCGGTCACCATGCCGGCCACGTCGATGTTGTCCTTCACCGCCACCGTCAGGCCGTCGAGCACGCCCGAGCAGGTCGGCGGGACCGCGCCCCGCACGATGTAGGGGTCGAGCGGCACCGTCGTCCCCCGGTCCGTCATCCCCTGACCGCGGTGCACTCGAGGACGATGAGCGGCGCTGCCGCGAGCGCTGCGAGGAACTCCTCGGGATCGCGGTACGGTCGGTCCGCGATCCTGCGGGCCGCCACGGGCAACTCGACCCTGTCGTTCACGAACGGGTACGGGTCCAAGGCCAGTTCGAATCGGCCGGCCGCGGTGCAGCGCAACGACCGTCGGGCTCCGGGCAGCGGACCGATCACCCCGTCGCTCGCGTGCCGCAGGGCGAACTGCAGCGAGATCCGGTCCCACACCTGCAGGGTGAGGTAATCGTCCATCACGCCGCGGTGATGATGGGGCGCGCGCAGCGCACGGTGCCCGGTGGCCTCCTCGTACAGGCGGTGTTGGAGGGCCGCCATATCGTCGAGGAACTCGTCGACGAGACGCCGTTCGACCGGGTCGAGTGCCTGCTCACCGATCTCCTCGAGGCGGTACGTGCCGTACCGGTCGTTGTACAGTCCGGCACCGTGCATGCTCACCAGCAGTCCCGCCCACGGGTCGATCTGCGCGGCGCGCTCGATGCCCGCGCGGTAGGCGGCGAGGTGCTCGCGGGGCCGGACGTCGTAGAACTGGACGGGTTGTCCCGTCGCCTCGTCGAGGGTCGGATGCCGCTCCCATACCGCCCAGCCGTCGTCGTGGTGCGTGGCGGCGAGGTGCGTCGCGTGCCGGTGCTGCGAAAGCTCGGGAACGTCGTCGCTGCCCCACTGGCGCGCGATGATCCCCGTCTGTACCCCGTGATCGGGCTGCAAGACCACCAGGAGCATGCCGTCGTATCTGCTGATGATCATCCCGCCACCTCTGGCGCGAGCGGCGCGACATCGGCGATGCGGATGCGGCAGTGCACTCCCTGCACCTGGTCGACCACCTGACTCACCTCGAAGTCGGCGGCCGCGCTCAGATACGCCAGACCCACCGCCGGGGGCACGGCGTACCGCTGTTCGAGGAGCGTGAGCGCGTTGCGGGTACAGGCTCGCATGGCCTCGTCCAGGTCACGGTCGAGTCCGGTCACGATGTGCTGCACCGTATCTCGACCCCAGGGCGAGGTGAGCCGGGCCGCCAGCGACCGGGCGGCGGCATCGCGATGCAGGGTGAGACGCAGCTGTGCGCGCAGCGGAGCCTCGAAGGCGGTGAGTGCCACCTCGCCGTCGCCCTGCGCGAAATGCGGGTCGCCGACGTAGAAGAGCGCGCCGGGCACCTGGACGGGTAGGAACAGCCGGCTACCCGTGCCGAAGAGGTTCACGTCGAGGTTGCCGCCGTGCCGCCCCGGCGGAATCGAGTTGTGCGGCCGATCCCCCGCCGGCGCCACGCCCATGATGCCGAGGAAGGGATTGAGCGGGAACCGGATGTCTCGTCCATCGCCGAGCGGCAGGCGCCCGGTGTCGCCGTCGGCGAAGGCGATGAGGCTCACCACGTCCCGGCCGTCGAGCGGGTACTCGCCGGGTAGAGCGCCGCGCCCATGGCGGTTGCTGATCACGCCGTACGGAGCCCGCTGGTACAGCGGCCCGACCTCGACCTCGAGTACGTCGCCCGGCTCGGCCCCGTCCACCGCGACGGGTCCGGTGATCACATGCGGTCCCTGCACGCCCGGGTCGTGGATCCGGCCGGATTCGGCGAGTGCCACCACATCGGGAAGCACTCCCGCGGTGGAGATCCCGGCGGCGCCGAAGAACGCGGCGGGGTCGCGCCCCTGGTCGGCCAGCAGGCCCTCGTGACTGATCGTATCCACGCATACGGTCTCGCCCGACCGGACGGTCAGGCGGGGAGCCGTCGCAGCGGTCGGCAGCAGTCCCCACGCGACATGCGTCGGGTCACTGGGCAGGTAGTGGTCGGTGTCCGGCAGGTCGCGGCCGAGAAGGAGCAGAGACATGCGATCGGTCCTCACAGTGCCGTGGTGGGTATCAGGGTGACGAGTTGTGTGCCCAGTCCGGTGATCTCGGATTCGAGACGGTTGCCGGGTCGCAGGTAGCGCGGCGGCGTGCGGTAGTGGCCGACGCCGCCGGGGCTGCCGGTGAAGACCAGGTCACCGGCGGTGAGCCGCACCCGCTGCGACAGCTCCGCGATCAGGCGCGTCGCTCCGACGCGCATGCTCGCGGTCGAGTCGCGCTGCATGAGCTCTCCGTCGATGCGGCAGCTCAAGGTGAGGTCGTCGAGCGCACCGAGTTCGTCGAGCGTCGACAGCCACGGACCGGTCGGGGCGAACCCGGGATACGACTTGCTGAGGCCGAACTGCGGCCAGGGCCGGACGAACTGGCTTGCCCGGTCGGTGAGGTCCTGGCCCACCATCGCACCGGCGACGACGTCTGCCACCCGGTCCTCGGTGATCCGGTAGGCGTCCGTGCCGAGGACCAGCACGAGCTCGACCTCCCAGTCGACGGTGTCCGTCGGGAGTTCGACGGTGGCGAACGCCCCGGCCAGGCTCGTGGGGAACTTCGTGAACACCGGCGGGATCGCGTCGTCGGGTGCGCCCGCCTCGGACGAGCGCTCGCCGTAGTTCAAGCCCACCGCGAAGATCTGTCGGGGGTCGGGCACGGGAGGACCGAAAGCGGGTCCGGGACAAAGGATCCGGTCCGGCGTCCGGTCGGCACCGTCGGCCCACGCCCGGAATGCGGCCCAGTCGCCGTACAGGGCCTGGGGGTCCGGGCCGAATCGCCCTCCGCTACGCCGGGCGACGTCGATCACACCCACCTCGCCGAGCTGCTGCCCCGGAACAACGAGCACCGACCTACCCGACAGGTTCGCGATCCGCATCATCAGCCTTCTGCCATCAGCAGCGCGACGGGGCGGACCGGGCTGGCCGTGCCCCCACGCATCGGCAGCGGCAGCACGACGAACAGGAACTCGCGCCCGACCAGCCTGCCGAGATTGTTGAGCTGCTGCACCATCGGCACCCCGCCGCAGAGGAACGCCGTGTGGGTCGGCTCCCACCACTGCTGCGGGTCGTCGATCGCGATGAGGTCGGTGCAGAACAGGCTGATCCCGCGGTCCACCAGCCACTGCGCCGTCTCGGCCGGGACGTGCGGGCGTTCGGTGAAGAAATCCGATGTCCCCCACCGCACATCCTGTCCGGTCCGGAGGACGACCGCGGTGCCCGGCCCGATGGTCCGCTCACTGGCCGCCTCGGCGGCCAGCAGATCGTCGACGGTGATCGGCTCGTGCGGCCCGCGATGACACACGTCCAGGAGGTGGCCCGGCAGGACCAGCCGGTCGAGCGGCACCTGCTCGACCGACTCGCCGTCCGGATCGAAGTGCGAGGGCGCATCGAAGTGCGTGCCCGTATGCTCGCTGAGCAGCATCATCTTGTTGTGCAGTCCCCGCCGCCCATCGCTCACGCGGCGGGTGCTCGCGAACGTGTCCACGGACCAGAACTCCGTGACCTCCGCTGCGTGGCACGGCATTCCCGTGTACAGCTCATGGCCGAGGTCGACGATATCGTCGAAGAACAACTCGTACTCCTAGGGTGTGATGCGGCTAGCCGCCGACGGACGTGAGGGACCGCAGGAAGTGTCGTGTCTGCGGCTCCCGGGGGTTGTCGAGGATCTCCTGCGGAGTGCCCTGCTCGACGATCCGGCCCTCGTGGATGAACACCACCCGGTCGGCGACCTCGCGGGCGAAGCGGATCTCGTGGGTGACGACCAGCATCGTCATCCCGTCCGCGGCGAGACGGCGCATGACGGTGAGCACCTCGCCCACCAACTCAGGGTCGAGGGCGCTGGTGGGCTCGTCGAACAACATCAACTCGGGATCGGTGGCAAGCGCCCGCGCGATGGCCACGCGTTGCTTCTGGCCGCCGGACAGCTGGTGTGGCAGCTTGTCCGCGTGCTCCCGCAGGCCGACGGCACCCAACAACTGCAGGGCCCTCGCCTGTGCCCGGTCCTGATCGCTCCCCGCCACGTACAGCGGACCGGACATGACATTGCGCAGCACCGTCATGTGCGGGAACAGGTTGAAGTGCTGGAACACCATCCCGACCCGCGCCTCGACCCGGGCGCGGGCCAGCCGCGCCGGCGACCGGTCCGGGACGCCGTTGTTCGAGTAGCCGATGTGCCGGCCATTGACGGTGATCGCGCCCTCGTCGACGCTCTCGAGGTGGTTGACCAATCGCAGTAGCGTGCTCTTCCCACTGCCGCTCGAGCCGAGCACCGCGACCACCTCGCCGCGGCACACGGTCAGGTCCAGCCCGCGGAGCACGGGCCGGTCCCCGTACGCCTTCGTGACACCGTCGCAGACGAGGACCCGTCGATCCGAGCGGACCTCGGGTACCGCCGCCGTGGCGAGCAGGTTCGCCTCGTCACCGTCGGGCTCCGCCACAGCCGAGTCCCGCGACGGTTGCTGCGCGCGGTCGAGACTCGCGCGCCGCTCGAGCACCGTCTGCGTGCCGGACACCGCCGACGTGAGGATCAGATACATCAGCCCGGACGCCACGAACACCGGGAAGTACACGAACGCCTGCGACGACAGGAACTGGCTGCGCTGGGTGAGTTCGGCCACCGAGATGACGGAGGCGAGGGACGTGCTCTTGATGAGGTTGATGAATTCGTTGCCGAGGCTCGGGATGATCGCCCGAAGCGCCAACGGCATCACCACGCGCCGACGGGTGGTCCACGGCGGCATCCCGAGCGCCTGCGCCGCGAGCAACTGGTCCCGGTCGACGGCCAGGATGCCACCGCGGATGATCTCCGCGAAGAATGCGGCCTCGTTCAGCGTGAAACCGATGATCGCCGTGGGGATCGGCGGGATCACCACCCCCAGTGACGGCAGCGCGTCGAACAACAGGAGCAGTTGCAGCAGCACCGGGGTCCCGCGCACGAGCCAGATGTAAACGGCGACCGCCCACCGCACCGGCGCGAACGGCAACGAGCGGGCCTCGGCGAGCAGGAACCCGAGGACCACGGCCCCGACCAGCGAGGCCGCCGCCACTTCGAGAGTGACGAGGGCACCACGCCACAGGTACGGCAGCGCGAGGTAGTGCAGGTATTCGTTCATGGTTCTCCCAGCAGGGATTCGGGGACCCCGGCGCGGCGATCGCCGCGCCGGACACCCGGATGTCGGGGCAGGGTCATGTCAGGGCAGCGTCACCGCCGCCGACTGGTTGCCCGGGTCCTGCTTCCACTTCACGAACAGGCCCTTCTCCGTTCCCGCGTCCTGTACCGCCTTGGTCGCGGCGAGGACCGCCGCGCGCACCTCGGTGGACGACTTCGGTAGGGCGATCCCGATCGCGGAACGGAACTCCGGAATCGGCGCGGTACCGGACAGCTGCGCCGGGAACTTCTGCACCGTCTGTGCGACCACGCTCACCGGATCGATCGTGGCGTCGCTGCGGCCGGTGATCACGGCCTGTACGCACCCGTTGAAGTCGGTGTACGTCTGCACCTCGATCGGCTTCTTACCTGCGGCGACGCACGCATCGCTCTGCTGCTGCGCGGCGCCGGCCTGCACCGTACCCGGGAACACCGCGACGGAGTTCCCGCACAGCGCGGCGACGTCGGTGATGTTCTTGGGGTTGCCGTGCTTGACGAGCAAAGCCTCCTGATCCTGCTGGTATACAACGAAGTCGACCTGCTGGGCGCGCGCCGGTGAGGCGATCAGGTTGCTGATCACCATGTCCAGCCGACCTGCCTGCAGAGACGGGACCAGGTTCTGGAAGTCCGACTTCACGAACGAGTAGGTGAAGCCCGCACACTCACTGATCGCGTTCATCAGGTCGACGTCGAAGCCCACGATCTTGTCCGGATCGTTGGCGTCGGGGGACTCGTACCCGGGGATCGTCGGCGAGTTCCCGACCTTGTACTTCTTGCCCACCACGGTCGGATTGGCCTGCTGCGCAGCCTGACAGGCCGCCGAGACGGCACCCGCCGACGACTGTGCCTGGGACGACTGTGCGCCGCCACAGGCGGCGACCGACGAGCCGGCCGCCAGGGTGAGAACGACCATCGCGCCGAGGCGCCGGTATCGAAGCGTCATGGGATTCCGTCACTTTCGCCCGGGCCACCGGGCAGGTCGTGCCCCCGATTCGGATCCGGGGAACTCACGCCTCATGTATACAATCTGCGTGTAACGGAACGGGGTCACAATGTATACAAAATGTTACGGACCGGCCGACTACTCTGCCCGACTACGGCGCGCTCGGCGTCGTGTCGGTCACGCGGTGCCGGTACGCGGCCGTCGCCGCGTTGATGTGATCGCGCATCATCTCGGAGGCGCGGTCCCGGTCGCCGCGCGACAGCGCGCTGACGATCAGACGGTGCTCCGCCCAGGAATCGGCCGCCCGCCGCGGCAGCTCGACGGAGTAGACCCATGCGATCTTGTGCTGGAGGAGCTCGATCATCCGCTCGAGGCTGGCGTTTCCCGACAGGTGCGCGACCGCGAGATGGAACTCGTTGTTCATCTTGGGCAGCTCTGCGAGGTCGCCCGCAGCGATCGCGGCGTATCCGCGATCCACGATCTGATCCAGATCACGGATATCGCCGTCGCCGCAGCGCAATGCGGCTCGGCCGGTGGCGATCGGTTCCAGCGCAGCACGGATCTCCAGCAGGTCCTCTGCCTCGTCCGGACCGATCTCCGCGACGAACGACCCGATATTGGGACGGGCCACGACGAATCCGTCGGCATCGAGTGCGCGCAGGGCCTCGCGAATGGGGATGCGCGAGACCGAATAGTCCTGCGCCAGTAGTTCCTCCGTGAGTCGTACGCCCGGAGCGAACTCACCACTGATGAGCCGGTCGCGGATCAGTGACGTGAGCTCGTGCTGAGGGATGCGTTTACCAGATCGACCCACGTCCGCTCCCCTGCTCCGATGATCGCAATCGCCCACAGACGTCCGCTCGTCCCGAAGCGACCAGTTCAGCGTCCTATTGTATGCGACAGTTCGCGACGTGGCTCGCCGCAGACGTCGGCAGTGTCGCGACGGCGGACGCCGGCATGCAATCCCCGCGCCCCGCTCCAGCGATCTGGGTCAAGCTCCTCACGCCCTCTCTGCGGACGCGGCCCACCCCGCGGAGACACCGGCCGAACGGACCTCACCGCGGCCGAGCGCTTCGGTATCTCTTACCAATTTGGGCTCTCCTGACGCATCTGTGGGTGGCCGGGCGCGCCTGAACGAGCGCACGCCGTTCTCCGCCTAGGTTTCTGAGCTGTCGAGGAACAGGAACCAGGTGTCGAGGAGAACGGCGTGCGGGATGTCAG
>NZ_BAABFR010000043.1:0-39473 GCF_039541155.1 Tsukamurella soli | reverse complement strand
AGAACGGGGCGCCGCCGTCGAGGGTGTTGACGCCGCGTTCGTCGGTCCACAGGCCCTGGCCGCGGAAGTCCCACTGCATCTGCCCGAGGAGGGAGGCGCCGTCGACCATCGCGGCGTCCACCACCTGGCCCTTGCCGGACACCCCACGTTCGAACAGCGCGGCGAGGACGCCGAACACGAGGAACATCGAGCCGCCGCCGAAGTCGCCGACGAGGTTGAGTGGTGGTACGGGGCGCTCGCCTTTGCGGCCGATGGCGTGCAGCAGGCCGGTGAGGGCGAGGTAGTTCATGTCGTGGCCGGCGCGGGGTGCGGCGGGGCCGGTTTGTCCCCAGCCGGTCATGCGGCCGTAGATGAGCCTCGGGTTGCGCTCCAGAACCGTATCGGGCCCGAGGCCGAGGCGCTCCATGACGCCGGGGCGGAATCCTTCGAGCAGGACGTCGGCGCGGTCGAGGAGGTCGAGGACGGTGGCGATGTCGTCGGGGTTCTTCAGGTCGGCCTCGGCGATGGTGCGGCCTCGTTTGACCATTTGGGGTTTGCCGGTGAGGCCGTTGACGCCGACGCCGGGGCGCTGCAGCGACACGACGTGGGCGCCGAGGTCGGCGAGCAGCATGGCGGCGTGGGGGCCGGGGCCGAGGCCGGCGAACTCGACCACCTTGAGGCCCGCCAAGGGGCCACTCTTCGGTGCGCTCATCGGGTCGCCGCCTCCGCATCGCGGGGGAGGCCGAGCATGCGCTCGCCGATGACGTTGAGCTGCACCTCGGTGGTGCCGCCGTAGATGGTGGTCGCTCGGCCGGAGATCAGCTGCTCCATCGCCCGGTCGCTCGGCTGGCCGGGCACCGAGACGGTACCGGCGGCGCCGAGCTCGGCGACGACGAACTCGGAGATCGCCTGCCCGAGGCCCATTCCCAGCAACTTGCCGACGCTGGACGTGGTGCTGATGTCGGCGCCGGTGAGCTGCCGCAGCACCACGCGCGCGCCGAGCACGTCGAGTGCGTGGCTGTCGGCGATGAGCTCGCCGACCCGGACACGTGCGACCGGACCGAGTTCCCGGGTACCGGCGAACCTCAGCAGGTCGGCGTCGGTGGCGTACGCCTCGATCTTCTGCCCGAGCGCCACTCGCTCGCCGGCGAGGGTGGTGCGGGCGACGTTCCAGCCGTCGTTCACCTCGCCTACCACGTTCTCGTCGGGAACGAACACGTCGTCGAGGAAGACCTCGTTGAACAGCGCCGAGCCGGTCATCTCGCGCAGCGGCCGCACCGTGACGCCGGGTGTCGACATGTCCAGCACGAAGTACGTGATGCCCTGGTGCTTCGGCCTGGTCGGGTCCGTGCGGGCGATGAGCATGCCCCAGTCGGCGAATTGCGCCACGCTCGTCCAGATCTTCTGGCCGTTGACCTTCCAGCCACCGTCGACCTTCTCCGCCTTGGTGGAAAGCGCCGCCAGGTCCGAACCCGCGCCGGGCTCGCTGAACAGCTGGCACCACACGACGTCGCCGCGCAGAGTGGGGACGACGAGTTCCTGCTTCTGCTTCTCGGTGCCGTGCGCGACCACGGCCTGTACCGCCCAGCCGCCCATCAGCAGCTGGGGCAGGGCCAGGCCTGCAGCCTTGGTCTCCTGTGCGATGACGATCTGCTCCAGCGGCGTTGCGGCCCGGCCGAACGGCTTCGGCAGGTGCGGCTGGACCCAGCCACCGTCGCCCAGGGCGATCAGCTGATCGTCCTCGTCGTCGATCTCGGCGATCGGAGCGAGCGCGGCGCGCACCTCGGCGCGGATCGTCTCGGCCTCCTCGGGCAGCTCCAGGTCGGAGACCCGGTGGACGCCCGAGAGTGCCTGTGCTGCTACTGATTCGGCGCGATCGGTATGGGTGCCTAGCAGCCCTCGGATGGCGAGGGCGCGGCGGTAGTACAGGTGTGCGTCGTGCTCCCAGGTGAAGCCGATCCCGCCGAGAACCTGGATGCAGTCCTGCGCGGCGGCGACTGCGGCGTCGGGAACGATCAGCGCGGCGATGTCCGCGGCGAAATCGGCTGTGTCATCGCCCTTGTCGAGCGCGGACGCAGCATCCCACAGGACCGCGCGCGCCTGTTCCAGCGCGATGCCCATGCGCGCGCAGCGGTGTTTGACACCCTGGAACTGGCCGATCGGCCGCCCGAACTGGACGCGCGTCTTGGCGTACTCGGCGGCCGTCGACACGCACCAGGACGTCAGGCCCACCGCCTCGGCGCCGAGCACCACCGCGGCGATGGACCGCACGCGCGTGGTGGTCAGGCCGTCGACGATGCGGTCCGCACCCACGTGCACGTCGTTCGCCTCGACGCGTGCGGAGCCCCGGAGCACGTCGATGCCGTCCTGGCCGGTGATCGCCAGATCGGTGCGGTCGACCACCGCCCAGACCAGGTCGGAGCCGGTATCGATGGAAAGGAGGACCGAACCGGCGTGCTCGCCGCCCACCACCGCATCTGCGACGCCGGTGATGCGATACCCGTCGCCGAAGGCCACGCCCTGGAAGGTCTCGTCGAGCACCACGGTGGACGTGTCGGTACCGTCGAGCAGCCCGGGCAGGAGCTCGACGGCGACCTTGGAGTCCGCGCCGCCGAGCACCGTCGCCACCAGGGCTGTCGGGACGAACGGGCCGGGGGCGGCCGTCCGGCCGAGGGCCTCCAGCGCGACCGCGAGTGTCAGCAGGCCGGCCCCCTGACCGCCGCGCTCCTCGGGGACCGCGAGGCCGAGCAGATCCTGGCCGACCAGGGCACGCCAGAACGACGGGAACCGTTCTTCCGCAGCCGAGTCCACGGACTCCCGGACCAGCTCCCGGGGGATGGTCCGTTCGGCGAAGGTACGGACCGACTCCCCGAGTGCAACGTGCTCCTCGCTGATCCCGAGGCCGAGCTCATAAGCGATGCGTGCCATGGTCGTTGCTATCCCAGCTTCTCGGTGAGGTCGGCGACGGTCCACGGGCCGTCGCTCTCGATGGTGCTGACGTCGTGCCACCCGGCCAGCTCGGAGATCGCACCGCCCTGGACCGCGAACACCTTGCCGGTCAGCTTGCAGTTCGGGCCTGCCAGGTACGCCACGAGCGGGGAGATGTTGGCGGGGCTGAACGGGTCGAACTCGCCCTCGGGGATCTCCGCCGCGAACAGCGCGTTCATGCCCGGGGTCGCCAGGGTGAGGCGGGTGCGGGCGATGGGGGCGATCGCGTTCACCCGCACGCCGTACCGGTCGAGCTCGTCTGCGGCCACCAGCGTGAGCGCCGCGATACCGGCCTTGGCCGCGCCGTAGTTGGCCTGGCCCGCGTTGGGCAGGAACGTGCCCGACGCCGAGGCGGTGTTGATCACCGAGGCATCGACCTCGCGGCCCGCCTTGGACTCCGCCTTCCAGTACGCCGCGGCGTGGTGCAGGGTCGCCGCGTGCCCCTTCAGGTGCACCGCGATGACGGCGTCCCACTGGCTCTCGGTGATCCCGGCGATGAAGGAGTCCCGGAGGATGCCCGCATTGTTGACCAGGATGTCGAGCCGGCCGAACTCGCTGACGGCCTGCTCGATGAGGCGTGCGGCACCGTCCCAGTCCGAGACGCTGTCGGTGTTGGCCACCGCCCTGCCGCCCGCGGCGACGATCTCGTCGACCACGGACTGCGCGGGGCCGGCGTCGGCGCCGCTGCCGTCGTTCGCTCCGCCCAGGTCGTTGACCACGACCGCCGCGCCCTCAGCGGCGAAGAGCAGGGCGTGCTCGCGGCCGATGCCGCGGCCAGCGCCGGTGATGACGGCTACGCGTCCGTCCAGGGTTCCCATGGTCGGTGTCTTCTCCTCGGTAGAGAGTGGTTGATGCAGTGGTGTTTCAGCGATCGGCGATGACTGCGAGGCCGTCCTTGATGACCAGGTCGTCGCCCACCGTGGTCTCGAACGCGTACCCGGTGGTCCCTGCCGGTGAGCCGGTCGCCGTCCAGAAGCGGGTGGTGATGTCCTGCTCCGGTAGAACGGGTTTCGCGAAGCGCACGGCCAGGCGGCGCAGCCGCTCGACGTCACCGTCGGCCAGCTCGGTGAGCGCGGCCCAGGAGGTGAACGCCATCGTGCACAGGCCGTGGTTGATGATTCCGGGCAGCCCGGACATCGTGGCGATCTCGTCGTCCAGGTGGATCGGCATCGGATCACCGGACGCCGGCGAGTACCGGAAGGTCTGATCCGCGTCGATGTGCTGCGTCACCGTCGCCACGGGCGGCTGTGTGCGCAACGCCTCGTCGAGGCGATGGCTCGGTGCGGTCTCACCCTCGCCCGGGCCCGCGTCGACCTTGCGGAAGAATGCGGTCATCCACTGCTCGTTGACGAGTTCGCCCTGCTCCGTGCGGGTCTCGGCGTACACCACCACGGTGGACCCGTTGTCCCGGCCGGTGAAGCCGATCGGCTTGGCGCGCGCCACCAGGACGTCGCCGGGGCGGATCGGGCGGTGGAAGTGGAAGTCCTGCTCGCCGTGGACCAGCTTCATGAGCAGCTCCACGGGGGCCACCGAGAGCGCCGCGGGGGCCATCGAGAAGAACACGGGGACCACGGCGAACACCGGCGGCGCGACCTCACCCCGCCGATGCCGATCGATCGGATCATTGGTCGCCGCAGCGTATTCCGCGATCCGCTCGGCCGTCACCTCGAACCGCTCCGGATCGGTCCACTCGCCCAGCCCCGAGGCGTCGAATTCGACGGTGGGTGTGGTCATGCCGCCCGCCCCGACGTGC
This sequence comes from Tsukamurella soli, assembly GCF_039541155.1. NCBI lineage: Bacteria > Bacillati > Actinomycetota > Actinomycetes > Mycobacteriales > Tsukamurellaceae > Tsukamurella > Tsukamurella soli. The sequence goes on along the minus strand of NZ_BAABFR010000043.1, from coordinate 34,753 downwards.
CGGACGTGAGGGTGGGCGAGGTCATGCGACGAGTTCCGAGAACTTCGCCAGCGAGCTCTCCAGGTCGGCCTTGGCGTTCTTGGCCACCGCCTTGCCGATCGGCCCGACGATCATCGCGCCCGTGAAGCTGCACTCGATGCTGGCCTTCGAGCCGGCACCGTCGGGCTCCACCGCGAGCGCGAGCTCGACCACGACACCCGCCATGCCGGTGCCGGACATCTTCATGCGGTTGGGGATGTCGACCTCGTCGAGGGTCCACTCGATCTTGTTCGCCATCCCCATCACGGAGACGACCTCGCTGAACTGCGTGCCGACCTTGTAGTCGGTGGGCGGCTCGCCCTTCCACTTCTGGTGGATGGACAGCCACTCCTCCCAGCGGGCGGCGTCGGCCAGGGTGTCCCAGGTCTTCTGCGGTTCGGAGGGAAGGACGACGGATACGGACACGGATGCCATGAGTACTCCTGGATCGGGTTGTGGTGGGTGTGGGACTGGTAGGGGACGGTCAGCGCTCGGCGGGGCGGTACGCGGTCACGACCACCGCCCCACCCAGGCCGATGTTGTGCTGCAGCGCTACCTTCGCGCCGTCGACCTGGCGGGCGTCCGCGGTACCCCGCAGCTGCCAGGTGAGCTCGCTGGCCTGGGCCAGGCCGGTGGCGCCGAGCGGGTGGCCCTTGGAGATCAAGCCGCCGGACGGGTTGACGACCCAGCGGCCGCCGTAGGTGGTGTCGTCGTTGTCGACCAGCTTGCCGCCCTCACCCTCGCCGCACAGGCCGAGCGCCTCGTAGGTCAGCAGCTCGTTGGTGGAGAAGCAGTCGTGCAGCTCGATCACGTCGACGTCGTCGGCCGTGATGCCGGCCTGCTCGTATACGCGCGCCGCCGCGGTACGGGTCATGTCGGCGCCTACCAGGGTGATGGCGCTCTTGTCCTCGAACGTGCTGGCCAGGTCGGTAACCATGGCCTGCCCCACGATCTCGACGGCCTGGCCGGCGAGGCCGTGCTTGTCGACGAAGTCCTCGCTCGCGATCACTACGGCGCCGGAGCCGTCGGACGTCGGCGAGCACTGCAGCTTGGTCAGCGGGCCGTAGATGCGCTTGGACGCCAATACCTCTTCGAGCGTGTACGGGTCCTGGAACTGCGCGTACGGGTTGTTCTGCGAGTGCCGGTGGTTCTTGACGCCGATCTTGGCGAACTGCTCCTCGGTGGTGCCGAAGCGCTCCATGTGCTCCTTGCCGGCGGCGCCGAACATGTAGGGCGCGGGGGGCATCGCGAACTCCTGCAGCTCGGCGAGCGCGAGCAGGTGCCGCATCATCGGCTGTTCGCGATCGTCGTAGGTCGACCCGAGCGAGCCCTTCTGCATCTTCTCGAAGCCGAGGGCGAGCGCGCAGTCGACCTGGCCGCTGCGCACCGCCTGCGTCGCGAGGAACAGGGCGGTGGAGCCGGTGGAACAGTTGTTGTTGACGTTGATGACGGGGATGCCGGTCATCCCGAGCTCGTAGACCGCGCGCTGGCCCGACGTGGACTCGCCGTAGACGTAGCCGACGTACGCCTGCTCGATCTGGCGGTACTCGATCCCCGCGTCCTCGAGGGCCTTGGTACCCGCCTCCCGCGCCATGTCGGGGTAGTCCCAATCACGGGACCCCGGCTTCTCGAACTTGGTCATTCCGACACCGATCACAAAGACTCTCGCCACGTGGGTCTCCCTCGATAAGATTATGTGGGACGCGATGTCACAGAAAGGTATCTTGGACGCGATGTCACGTCAAGTGTCGGCGCGAATCGCTAGGATCTTCGGGATGTCGCGAAACGAGGAACTGAACGAGCGTCCGCTGGACGGCCGTGTGACCAGGTGGGACGACCACAAGGCGCAGCGCCGCGAGGCGATCCTCGAGGCGGCCGTGGAGGCTGTCGCCGAGGGTGGCGCCGACATCAGTGTCCAGGACATCGCGCTGCGCGCGGCGGTTCCGCGCTCCGTCGTGTACCGGATATTCGCCGACCGCGCTGACCTCGACGAGCAGCTGCGGCTGCGGATCCTCGGTGACTTGATCGGTCGGCTCACCCCGACGTTGGATCCGCGCGGCACGATCGCGGAGGCCATCGAGTTCGCCGTCGACACCTACGTCCGATGGATCGTCGAATACCCCCGGCTGCACCAGTTCCTGTCGATCGGGTCGCGTGCGCGGCGCACGGTGGGCGCACGGGCGGTGATCGAGACCAAGGCCGAGATCGCGCTGCGGGTGACTGCGATCGCCGCCGAGGTGCTCCGTGCGAACGGCGCCGACACGGGCGTCGCCGAATCTCTCGCGTTCGGGCTCATCGGGCTCGTCGACGCGACGGTCAACCGGTGGCTCGCCAACCCCGGCCACTCGATCGACGCCGCCGGTCTGGCCGCATTCCTGCGGACGTCGATCTGGTCCGTGGTGCAGGGCACGGCCGCCCAAGCCGGCATCGCGCTCGAGCCGACGATGCAGGTAGTGGCGGTCACGGACGCCCGGTAGGGTGCCTGGCATGGCGAACCTCGATCGCAGGACGTTTCTTGCCGCCGGCGCCGGCACAGCCCTCACCGTGCTCGCCGCGGGCCGCGCCTCCGCGGCACCGTCGAACGCGGGGCAGAAGGTCGTGTACTCGTATCCGGGTCTCACTCCCCCCGCCGAGCTGCTGACGAAGGTGTCCAAGGGGCAGGTCGGCGGCGTGATCTTCTTCTCGGACAATGTGTCGTCGGCGGGCCAGCTCGCGTCGGTGGCGGCCGAGTTCCGCAAGGCGTCGCCCGGTCCGCTCGCGTTGCTTGTGGACCAGGAGGGCGGCGAGGTCAACCGCATCCCCGGCGGCCCGGGCTTGTCGGCCAAGCAGGTCGGCGCCGCGGCGAACCCGGCGGCCTCGGCCCGCTCACAGGGCGCCACCGCCGCGGCGGTGCTGCGTGGCGCGGGCATGTCCGGCGATCTCGCGCCGGTTCTCGGGGTCTATCGCTCGGCAGGTGACTTCCTCGACTCCGCGGGCCGTAGCTTCTCGTCCGACCCCGCCGTCGTGGGACAGGCCGGTGCGGCGTTCATCTCGGCCCTGCAGGGCGCGGGGATCTCCGCCTGTGCCAAGCACTTCCCGGGTCTCGGAGCGGCGTCGGCGGGCGCGGACACCGACACCGGACCGGTCACCATCGACCTCCCCGCAGCGACGCTCGAATCCATCGACATGGCGCCCTACCGGGCGGCCGTCGCTGCCGGCGTTCGCATGGTCATGACGTCGTGGGCCGTGTACCCGGCGCTCGACCCGGCGAACCCCGCAGGCATGTCCCGCACCGTCATCCAGACCTACCTGCGCGGCCGGATCGGCTTCCGCGGCACCGTCATCACCGACGCGCTCGAGGCCGGCGCGGTGGCGCGGTACGGGTCGACCGGAAACCGGGCGGTGGCCGCCGTCCGCGCGGGCGCGGACCTGCTGTGCTGCTCGTCCCGCGACGTCGCGCAGGGTGACGAGGCCGCTGCCGCGCTGGCGGCAGCGGGTCTGTAGCGAACCGGAAGCGATTGCCCGGATCTTCGCGCCCCGATGCCTCTGCGTGCGGGAGGGGTGCACGTGTGGGACGCATACCGTGACCTGTGAGCTCAGAGTAGGGCGGCGAGGCGTTCGGTCGCGTGGGCGACGTCGCAGTCGATCTTGATCGCCGCGAGGGCGTCGCCACGGGTGGCGCCACGGTTGACGATCACCACCGGCGTGCCCGCGCGGGCGGCGTGCCGCACGAACCGCAGGCCGGACATCACCGTCAGCGACGTGCCCAGCGCGAGGAGGGCGTCGGCACCGTCGACCATCGAGTACGCGCGCTCGACGACGTCCCTGGAGACGGACTCGCCGAAATAGACGATGTCGGGCTTGAGGATCCCGCCGCATGCGCAGTCGATCATGCGGAAGTCGGTGGTGTCATCGACCACGACGTCGGCGTCGGGCGCCACCTCGAGCGCGCCACGGCTGGCTATCCGCGCGGCGAATCCGGCGTTGAGCGGCGCGAGGACGGCATGCAGACGGTGTCGGCTCATCGACGCGCCGCACGACAGGCAGCGCACGCGCGCGTAGTTGCCGTGCAGGTCGAGCACGTTGGTCGAGCCGGCCTTGAGGTGCAGCAGGTCGACGTTCTGCGTGATCACGCCGGTCACACCCGGCATACGTGCGAGTGCGCGATGCGCGGCGTTGGGCTCGGCGCTGTCCATATGCCGCCAGCCGAGGTGGTTGCGCGCCCAGTAGTGCCGTCGGAAGTCGGCGGATCCGAGGAACTGCTCCAACGTCATCGGCGTGCGCCGCGGGGAGTCCGGGCCGCGATAGTCCGGGATGCCGGAACCGGTGGAGACGCCGGCGCCGGTGAGCGCGACGATCCGCCGGCCGCGCAACAACTCGGCGGCGGCGTCGAGGCGCATGTCGGCGTCCGCATCCTCCGGCGTTGCGGCTGCGGGTTCCCACGCGGGGACTGTGGTCCGCATGGGCTCCAGGTTACCGCGGCTGCTGGTCCGCGCGCGGGGGGCGCGCGACCCCGCCGTGGGCCGGCACCCACTGATAGTCCTCGCAGATGATGGGGACGCCGTTGGGCGCGACGGCGTGCATGCCGATTTCTGCCCCGGTGCACTGCTCGCCGATCACGTGGGCGGGGAGTGCGGCGGGTGTCGCGGCCGAGGCGGTCGCGGCGGCGCCGCTCGAGAGGGCGAGGCCGAGGACGATGGCGGCGAGTGTCCGGCAGGTGGCGGTGGTCACGGGGAGTCTCCTGGTTGGTCGGTGTCGCTCAGGTCGGGTCGATCATCGGCGGGGCGACCTGGCTCCGCTTGCCGCTCGCCTGTCTGCGGGATGCTACCCACTCACCGGGAGCGGCTGCCCGACATCGGCGGACGCAGGGACCTGGGCGACCTCGGGCGCGCGTTCCTCGGCCTCGGCGGCTGCCTGGGTGCGGCGCAGCCAGACCCGCAGCACGATCAGCGGGACCGCGAGGGTGCCGAGACCGAGGAGCACGAACGTCCACATGCTGTCGATATTGTTCACGAGCCAGCCGAAGTTCTGCCCGAAGAAGCCCGTGACGAACGTCAACGGCAGGAACACCGTCGACAGGATGGTGAGGCGCTCCATCGTGGTGCTCTGCCGGACGCCGACACGGGTCTGGGCCACCGAGATCACCGCGATGTTCGCCTGCAGGATGGTTCCGAGCAGGTCGCGCTGTGCCGCGACCTCCTCGTTGATCAGCTGCAGGCTGTCGTGCACATCCCGGACGTAGGGGAGGAGGGCCTTGTTGTCCCCGGAGGTCCGCTCCACGGCGGCGAGCACCGACAGCAGGGGGTGTGCGGCACGGTAGAAGTTGCTCACCTCGCGGCGCAGCAGGTAGATCCGCTCGGTGGGCGCTACCGACCCGGAGAAGACGGTGCCCTCGACCTGCTCGATGTCGTGCTCGAGCCCGGCTACCACCGGCTCGTACCCCTGCACCACCTGGTCCAGGATGGCCCAGAGGACCGCCTCGGTACCGAGGCGCATCAGCTCCGGGTGCTGCTCGAGGCGCGCCCGTGCGGCATGCAGTTCGCTCGCTACGCCCTGCCGCACCGTGATGACGAAATTGCGGCCGATGAACACGCTGATCTCGCCGAAGTCCACCTCCTCGCGTGCGTCGTTGTAGCGGGCGGTACGCAGGATCACGAGCGTGACGCCAGCGTCGAACACCTCGAGCTTCGGTCGCAGATGGAACGTGCGGGCGTCCTCGACGGCCAGCTCGTGCAGACCGAACGCCTGCCGCACGTCCTCCATCTCTACGGGGGTCGGCTCGAACAGCCCGAGCCAGACGAAGCCGCCGGCCGTGCAGTACTGCGCGGCGTCCTCCAGTCGTATCGCGCCCGCCTCCTGGCGGGCTCCGTCGAGGTAGTGCGCGCAGTCCACGATCATTTCGGCTCCATCGGGTCGGTTTCGGCGCAATTCAATCGCAACCGGTCATGCCCCGCTCGGGCTGTCGGGGCGTCTGACCGGAAGGTCTGGAATACGCCGTTCGACCAATATGAACACCGGTTATCCGACTGGTGAACGATGCACGGTAGGAGTGCGAAAAAGTACCTATCCGGTGCGCGGAAAAGGCGACCGTCCCGCATCTGGCCTGCAGTAAATTGACCGGCTATGGCCGCACCTACCACGACGGGCGTGTCGATCGCCGCTCGGCTCGATCGCATGCCGATGACCCGGATGCACTGGTTCGCGGTGGGAGTGATCGGGCTCGGGCTGTTCTTCGACGCCTACGAGAACTTCCTTGCCGGCACCATCTCGGCGGTGCTGTCCAAGCAGTTCCACCTCGGCGGTACCGAGCTCAAGTGGCTGCTCGCGTCCGCGTTCATCGGGCAGTTCCTCGGAGCTCTCGTGATGGGGCGGTTCGCGGACAGGGTCGGTAGGCGCCGGGCGTTCATGATCAATCTCGCGTTGTACTCGGCCTTCTCGCTGATCGGGGCGTTCAGCCCGAACCCGATGTTCCTGGTGGTGACCCGGTTCTTCGCGGGCGTGGGCATCGGCGCCGAATACGCACTCGCGGACTCCTACCTGTCCGACCTGCTGCCGAAGGCGGTCCGCGGCAAGTACATCTCGCTGGCCTACGTGGTCTCGTTCCTCGGCGTCCCGGTGGTCGGCTTCCTGGCCCGGTGGATGACGCCGCTGCACGCCCACGTCGCGGGCCACGCCGTGGACGGCTGGCGACTGCTGTTCGTGTTCGGCGCGCTCGGCTCCCTGGCGGTGTGGTTCGTGCGGCGCGGCCTGCCGGAGTCGCCGCGCTGGCTCGAGGCGCACGGACGGTTCGACGAGGCGGGCGCCATCGTCGACCGGCTCGAGGCGCAGGCAGTCGCCGCCGGGCACCGGCTCGCCGAGCCGGACGCGGCGCTGCGTCCGGTGTCGTTCGAATCCATCAGCATCCTGGATCTGTTCCGTCCGCCCTACGCCCGCCGCACCGTGATGCTGTGGGTGCTCTCGGCGCTGGAGGTGTTCGGCTACTACGGCTTCGGCACTGTGGCCCCGCTCGTCCTGGTGGCGAAGGGCTACACGGTACAGGCGTCGCTGCTGTTCGTCGCCCTGTCGTACATCGGGTATCCGCTCGGCGCCGCGCTCTCGCTGCCCATCGTCGAACGGATCGAGCGCAAGTATCTGGTGATCGGCTCGGCCGGCCTGATGGCGGTTTTCGGCGTGTGGTTCGGCTTCGCCGCCAGCGCGACCCAGATCGTGGTGGCCGGATTCCTGTACACGTGCGCGTCGAACCTCTTCTCCAACGCTTACCACGTGTACCTCGCCGACTCCTACCCGACCGCCATCCGTGGGACCGCCGCGGGCGCCGCCTACTCGCTGTCCAAGATCGTCACCGCGCTGTTGCCGTTCGTTCTGCTGCCGCTGCTCGACTCGCACGGCGGCGGCATGGTGTTCGCGGTGGTCGCCGTTGCGATGGTGTTGCTCATGCTGAACGTCGCCGTGCTGGGCCACCGCAGCACCGGACAGTCGGCGGACGCGATCTGAGTCGCCCGGCCCCCTATCCGGGGGCCAACCGGAATCGGGCGTCCACCTGCTGCTCGACGGTGATCTCCTCCGGCGTGAGCGACACCTGCCGCCCGCCGCCGGCCGGCGCGGCCGGCATAGCAGCGGACCGGAACTCGGCGATCGGCCCGGCCGGCTCCGCGGTGCCGAGCATCCCGGGGTCGGCGATCGCCACCGGAACGACCGGCCCGAGGGCGAGGGCATCGGCGTATGCCTGGGCGCGAGCGCGGGCATCCCGCACCGCGGCGGCGCGGACATCGGAGACCACCGCATCGCGCCGCTTCTCGGTGAGCGTCCATACGGTGTCGTCGACCTCGACGCCGTGCACCTCGATCGCGTCCGCGGTGAATCGGCTCAGCGCATCGAAGTCGCGGAACTTCACCTGGAACCGAACCCGCGCGTGGTGCTTCAGCGGCAACTCCTTTCCGTCCTGGTTCCAGGGGCGGCGTGCCCACGTCTCGAGGCGCCGAGCGGACCACCACGTGACGGGTCCGGAGACCGGGTCGTGCAGGCGGCGGATCCGCTCGGTCAGGATCTCGGCCGACTGGGCGACCGCGGCGAAGACCGACTCCGCCGATCGGTTCTCGAGCGCAACCGTCAACGCCACGGTGCCGCGCTCGGCAGGGGCATGTACGCGGTGCGATCCCCGCACCGTGATCTCCACGTCGTTGTTCATGCCCGCGACGCTACGGCGGGGGTACGACAACTCGGTGAACGCTAGCGCCAGCGGGCGAGCAACTCGGCGGCGCGTTCGGCGAGCGCCGCCTGCAACAGCGGGCCGAAGCTGATCCGCCCGACACCGGCGGCGGTAAGCGCGGCGAGGTCGGACGTGGCGGGATGCGCGATCGCGTTCACGGGAAGCGGTAGCTCGTCGGTGAGACGGCGCTGCGTCGCGTCGTCATGGAAACCCACCGGGTACAGCGAGTCGGCGCCCGCGTCCGCACACAGCCGCAGCCGGGAGATCGCCTCGCCGACGGGGTCGTCGAACTCGCCGGACTCATTCGGCCCGCCCGCTGCGCTCCCGGCGCCGGCGTGCTTGATGATCACGTCGGTCCGTGCGTTGATCACCACCGGCACGCCGATCTCGTCCGCGACGGCGCGCAGCGCAGCGACGAGCGAGGCGTGTTCCTCCGGGGAGCGCAGCCGGCCGCCCTCGCTGTGCACGGTGTCCTCGATGTTGAGACCGACCGCGCCCGCGTCGAGCAGGCCGTTGATCAGGCGCTCCGCCGGCTGGCCGTAGCCCGACTCGATGTCGACGGATACCGGCGCGTCGACGGCGTCCGTGATCTGTGCGACCCGGGTCATCGCCTCGTCGAACGTCATCCCCTCACCGTCCGGGCGACCGATCGAGTCGGCCAGCGGGTGGCTGCCGATCGTGAGGGCAGCAAAACCCGCGGCGACGGCGGAACGCGCCGACCACGCGTCCCACACGGTCGGCAGGACGACGGGGTCGCCCTTGCGATGCAGGGACTTCAGCGTGGCGGCGCGCTCGGCGAGAGAGGTCATGCCTGAAGTTCTACCCGAACCGGGTCGGGTGGCGGGGTCGGTTCAGTTCGGAACCGCCACCAGCGGATACACCCCGTATTCGTCGTGCACCTCCGTACCGACGACGGGCGGATCGAACACGCACAGCATCCGCATCCGCGTGCGCGTGGTGACGGTGTGCCGGTCGTGCTTGTTCAGCAGGTACATCGTGCCCGGGGCGAGCGGGTACGACGTGCCGGTCTCCCGGTCGAGCAGGGTGCCCTCGCCCTCGACGACCCACACGGCCTCGATGTGATTGGCGTAATGGAACTCGTTCACGGAGTTCGGCTCGATCGTGGTCTCGTGGAACGAGAACCCGACCCCGTCGCCGCCGAGCACGATGCGCTTACTGCGCCAGTGCCCGGCCGCCACGTCGCGCTCCGTGCCGGTGATCTCATCGGTGGTGCGGACGATCATCGGGCTACCTCCGTGCGGGTGGCGGCCTCGAGGATGTCGAGGCCCAGGTCGATCTCCGACTCGCTGATGGTGAGCGGCGGCAGCAGCTTGACCACCTCGTCGTCGGGCCCGGACGTCTCCGCCAGCAGGCCGTTTCGGTACGCGGTACCGCACACCTTCGACGCCTGCTCGCTGTCGGTGAACGCGAGGCCCTGCACCAACCCGCGGCCACGTGTGGCCAGCTGTTCGGGGAACTCCGCTGCGAGAGAACGGAACCGGGTCGCGATCCGCTCGCCCTTAGCGAGTGTGGCGCGCTCGAGCGAGTCGTCGGACCAGTAGTGATCGAGCGCGACCTTGGCCGTCACGAACGCCGGGTTGTTGCCGCGGAACGTGCCGTTGTGCTCGCCGGGACCCCACACGTCCAGCTCGGGCCGCAGCAGCGTGAGCGCGAGCGGCAAGCCGTAGCCACCGATCGACTTCGAGAGCGTGACGATATCGGGCACGATGCCGGCGACCTCGAACGAGAAGAACGGACCCGTTCGGCCGCAACCCATCTGCACGTCGTCGACGATCAGCAGGATCTCGCGCCGCCGGCACAGGTCCGCGAGTGCCCGCAGCCATTCGGGCCGCGCGACGTTGACGCCGCCCTCGCCCTGCACGGTCTCGACGATCACGGCGGCCGGCCGGTTCAGCCCCGAGCCCGAGTCGTCGAGCACGCGCTCGAACCACTGGAAGTCCGGGGCGACGCCGCCGAAGTAGTTGTCGAACGGCATGGGTGTCGCGTGCACCAGGGGGATGCCGGCGCCGGCACGCTTCATCGAGTTCCCGGTGACCGACAGCGATCCCAGCGTCATGCCGTGGAATGCATTGGTGAAGTTGATGATCGACTCGCGACCGGTGACCTTGCGGGCCAGCTTCAGCGCGGCCTCGACGGCGTTCGTGCCCGTCGGGCCGGGGAACTGGACCCGATAGTCGAGGCCGCGCGGGCGCAGGATGCGCTCGGTGAACGTCTCCAGCAGCTCGCCCTTGGCGACGGTGGACATGTCGAGGGAGTGCGTGATCCGTCCGCTGGTGAGATAGTCCACCAGTGCCTCGCGCAGCACGGGATTGTTGTGACCGTAGTTCAAAGCGCCCGCACCGGCGAAGAAGTCGAGGTAGCGGTTGCCGTCGCGGTCGGTGATCCACGAGCCCTCGGCGGTGTCGAACACGGTGGGCCAGGCGCGCGAGTAGCTGCGCACCTGCGACTCGCGGGTGTCGAAGATGGTGTCGGGGAAGGTGGTTGTAGCGGTGGTCATCTCGTCCTCTCAAGAGGGCCGATGGCTACGTCGGCCCGGTCTAGACGGGGGTGATCGTGTAGATCCGCTCGGGTTCGTGCCCGTGCGGGTCGGAACGGGGGGATATGTCGGATGAATCGAAATGATCTGCGACGGAGAGAGTTCCGTAGCGCGCCCGGGCTACGGATCGGAAGAGCTGATCGGACGCCTTGTTGGACGGCGTGATCGTGGTCTCCAGGCGCGAGATCCCCTGTGGGGAGAGGCGGTCCAGAAGTCCGTTCAGCATGCGGCCGGCGATGCCGAGGCCGCGATGGGTGCCGTCGACGGCCACCTGCCAGATGAAGATCGTGTCCGGCCGGGACGGCGGGATGTAACCGGTGATGAAGCCGACGACCTCGCCGTCGCGCTCTGCGACGCAAGAGGTCTCGGTGAAATCGGCGCACCAGAGGGTGTAGGCGTAAGTCGAGTTGAGGTCGAGTACTGCCGTGTCCCTCGCGATCTCCCACAGCCTGGTGCCGTCGGAGATCGCGGGTGGGCGGATCGACACTGCGTCGTCTGCAGCGCCTTCGGTGATTCCTGGGGTGGAGCTCACTTCAATGGGGTGCATCGCTTTTCGACGCTAATCAAGTGGCTGGTGGAAGTCACCCCCGATGGAGAATCCGTGGTCGACACGCCGAACAATCCCCAGCAAGGGCCACGTGTGTGAGATAAGTCACATTGACGTGGGGTGGGTGGTTGTGTGGCGTTCGGCGCCCGCGAACCCGACCGCCTCGGCGCCGGCGGCGTTGGCCTGCCGGAGAGCGGTTCGCGGGGGCGTTCCCCACGCTGCGGCGAGCGCGCCGGCGAAGGCGTCCCCGGCGCCCGTGGTGTCGACCACGGCGACCCGCACCGCCGATTCGGTGACCGTGCCGGATCCCGAGCGCCAGCGGGCACCGTCGGCGCCCAGCGTGGTGATCACGTGGGGTACGCGCCCCAGTCGGTCGGCCAGCGCCCGTTCCTCCTCGTGGTTGACGATCACCGCGTCGACCGCCGCCCACAACCCGTCCGGCAGTTCACGCACGGGCGACGGGTTGAGCAGCACCGCCGTCCCCGCCGCGCGCGCGATGCGCGCAGCCGCCAGCACCGTGGCCGGCGGGATCTCGAGCTGCAGCAACAGCACGTCCGCGGCCGCGATCGCGGCGCAGTCACCGTCGTCCAGCGTCACCGCAGCGTTCGCGCCGGGAACGACCACGATGGTGTTCTCCCCGGCGCCGTCGACGGTGACGCACGCGAACCCCGTCGGCCCCGGAACGCGCCGTACACGCGCGATGTCGACGCCTGCCGCAACGAGCGGGGCGAGGACCCGCTCCCCGGCACCGTCGTCGCCGACCGCCCCGATGAATGTCACGGTGGCCCCCGCCCGAGCGGCGGCCGCCGCCTGGTTCGCGCCCTTGCCGCCCCGGCTGAAGGTGACGCTGCGGCCGATCACCGTCTCGCCCGCAGTGGGGAACCGCTCGCACACCGTCACGGCGTCCAGGTTGATGCTGCCCAGTACGGCCACCGTCGTCACGCCCAGACTGTACGTCCTGGAACCAGGGCGAGCGCAAGGGTGTTCGCCGAGGTCGGTGGGGCTTAACGTGCGGCCCATGACCCGCCAGATCCGCTTCAACGCGTTCGACATGAACTGCGTCGCCCACCAGTCGCCCGGCCTGTGGCGGCACCCGGAGGACCAGTCGCACCGGTACAAGGAGCTGGGGTACTGGACCGAGCTGGCGAAGCTGCTGGAGCGGGGGACCTTCGACGGGATCTTCATCGCCGACGTGCTGGGGATCTACGACGCGTATCAGGGCACGGGCGACGCCGCGATCCGGCACGCCGCGCAGGTGCCCGTCTCGGACCCGTTGTTGCTGGTGTCGGCGATGGCGACGGTCACCGAGCACCTCGGCTTCGGTATCACGGCCGGAACGGGTTTCGAGCACCCGTTCCCGTTCGCGCGGCGGCTGACGACCCTCGACCACCTGACGAACGGCCGGGTCGGCTGGAACGTGGTGACCGGCTACCTGCCGTCGGCGGCGAAGAACATGGGGCAGCTCGACCAGCTGCAGCACGACGAGCGGTACGACCACGCCGACGAGTACCTGGAGGTGCTGTACAAGCTGTGGGAGGGGTCATGGGAGGACGACGCCGTCGTGCGCGATCGTGAGTCCGGGGTGTTCACGCACCCGGAGAAGGTGCACCCGATCGAGCACCACGGCAAGTACTTCGATGTGCCGGGTATCCACGTCGGGGAGCCGTCGCCGCAGCGCACGCCGGTGATCTATCAGGCCGGTGCCTCTCCGCGCGGCCTCGCCTTCGCGACCGGGAACGCCGAGGCGATCTTCGTCGCGGCGCCCACCAAGGCGATCCTCAAGCGGCTGGTGACGACGGTGCGCGAGGGCCTCGTCGCGAACGGCCGTGACCCGTACTCGGCGCGGGTGTACACGCTGCTGACGATCGTGACCGACGAGACCGAGGCCGCCGCACAGGCGAAACTCGCGGAGTACCACCGGTACGCGAGCGAGGAGGGTGCGCTGGTGTTCATGTCCGGGTGGATGGGAGTGGACCTCGGTGCGTACGCGCCGGGTGATCCGGTGGGGGACGTGCGTTCCAACGCGATCCAGTCCGCGGTCGCTGCGTTCCAGCAGGCGGATCCCTCTGGCAAGGAGTGGACGGTGTCGGACATCGCCAAGTGGGGGCGCATCGGCGGGATGGGGCCGGTGCTGGTGGGATCCGCCGAGCGGGTGGCGGATGAGCTGCAGGAGTGGGTGGACGCGACCGACGTGGACGGATTCAACCTGGCGTACGCGATCACGCCCGGGACGTTCGAGGACGTGGTCGAGCTGATCGTCCCGGAACTGCGCAGGCGCGGGGCATATCCCACGGAGTACGTCCCGGGGACGCTGCGCCACAAGCTGCTCGGCAAGGGCGACCGGATCGCCCCCGATCACCCCGCGCAGCGCTACCGGGTGGGCGCCCCGGCACGGGTGTAGCGCCTCCGGCGGTCGGTGAGATCTGCTACGTTCGATGTTTGGACGAAGGTGGTCCGGCGCGTCCGATGCGCTGAATCGCTGATGGCGGAGATCACCGATCCGTCGACGCGCCTCGTCTAGTAGCAGGCGGCGACGTAGCGGCGGGTGAGACCACGCTAGGGGCTGGCATGCCTGAACAATCGACCGAACCGAGCTCTAGTTCGCCTCTCGCGGAAGCGATCTCGGCGCCACCGCCGGACGTCGACACGTCCGTTCTGCACCGGGCGATCGCCGCCTCAGCGCTGGGGAACATGACCGAGTGGTTCGACTACGGCGTCTACGCCGCGACGCTGACATACCTGACGCACGCGTTCTTTCCCGGCTCGCTGGGATCGATCGGCACCTACCTCGGCTTCGCGATCTCCTTCGCGCTTCGCCCCCTCGGGGGCATGGTGTGGGGGCCGCTGGGAGACCGGGTGGGCCGCAAGGTCGTCATGGCCACCACCATCCTGCTGATGGCGGGCTCCACCGCGCTGATCGGCGCGCTCCCGACCCACGCGCAGGTGGGTGCCCTGGCGCCGGTGCTGCTGATCCTGCTCCGTGTGGTGCAGGGCTTCTCGACGGGTGGGGAGTACGGCGGCGCAGCCACTTTCATGGCCGAGTACTCGCCGGACCGCAAGCGCGGTAGGTACGGCAGCTTCCTCGAGTTCGGCACCATGTGCGGATTCGTGCTCGGCTCCGCCGTGGTACTGCTGCTCCAACACCTGCTCAGTGACACGCAGATGCAGTCGTTCGGCTGGCGCATCCCCTTCTACCTCGCGTTGCCGCTCGGGCTGGTGGGCTGGTACCTCCGGAGCCGGATGAGCGACACCCCGGTGTTCTCCGAGATGCAGGGCGAGCCGGTCGCGAAGCAGACCGCGGGGCAACGGTTCGTCGAACTTCTGCGCAACTACTGGCCGCCGATCCTGATCATGTTCGGGATGGTGATCGCCCTCAACGTCGTGAACTACACGCTGCTGACCTACATGCCGACCTACCTGCAGGGCACCATCGGTCTCAGCGACTCCTCTGCGACGCTTCTCGTGGTGATCGGCGAACTCGTGATGGCGCTGTTCATCCCCGTCTTCGGCAGACTGTCCGACGTGACCGGGCGCAAGCCCATGTGGTGGGGCTCGCTGATCGGCCTGCTGGTGTTCGCCTGGCCGCTGTTCCTGCTGATGAGCCACGGATTCGGCTGGGCGGTGGTGTCGTTCGTGATCCTGGGGCTGTTGTACATCCCCCAGCTCGCCACCATCTCGGCGACGTTCCCGGCGATGTTCCCGACCCCGGTGCGGTACGCGGGATTCGCGATCTCCTACAACGTGGCGACCGCCGCATTCGGCGGCACCGCCGGCCTGGTCAACGACGCGGTGGTCCGGCATTCCGGCTGGAACCTGTTCCCCGCCTGGTACATGATGGGCGCATGCGTGATCGGGCTGATCGCGATGCCGTTCCTCAAGGAGACCAAGGGCTGCTCGATCCGCGGCACGGAGGTGCCGGGACCCGACACCGCGGCGACGCGGATCGCCCAGCTGGCCCACGCCGGCTGAGGCCGAGCGCACCCGCTGCGTAGCTCAGAGCGGATCGAGGAGCTCGGCGAGATGGCGCGGCCGTGCCGGCGGGACGGCGCCCGTCGCAGTCAGGTGGTCGACCGCCATGGTGCAGCTGAAACCATCCGTGAGGACGGTGGATTCGGCCGGACGGGTGCGCAGGGCGGGCGCCAGCGCGTGCTCCGCGACTGCCATGCTGACCTCGTAGTGACCCCGCTCGAAGCCGAAATCACCTGCCACGCCGCAGCATCCCTCGGCGACGGTGACGTCGGGGACGCCGAGCCGGCGGAGCACCGCGCGCTGGGTCGTGGCGCCGAATGCCGCGTACTCGTGGCAGTGTTGTTGCACCGTCACGTGTCCCGGCATCGGCCGGGGTGGGTGCCAGCCACCGTCGAGTAGGACGGAGACCTCGGCCGCGAAGCTGCGCACGCGTCCCGACACGCGGTGCGCCGCGGGGGTGTCGACGAGACGCGGCAGATCCTGAGCCAGCGCCGCCGCGCACGACGGTTCGGGGACGACGATGACGGTGCCGGGCCCGTCCAGCGCGTCGGCCAAGCGGCGCAACCGCTTCCGGGCGCGGCCGAGCTGGCCCGTAGAGATCAGGGGCAGGCCGCAACAACCGTCGGTCGTGCAGGTGACCGCGCGGCCACCGTCGGACAGCACCCGCGCGGCCGCGCCCGCGACGTGCGGGCGGAACGCGCGGGTGAACGAGTCGACGAACAGGACCGTGTCGGGCCGCGGGTTCCGAGGCAGGTCCTCGAGCGCGGCGTGCACGGCGCGACGACCGGCGAACACCGGCAGCTTGCGGCGCGGGTCGATGCCGGCCAGGCGCCGCGCGAGCGGCAGCCGCGGGGCGAGTCGGTTGACCAGCGGTGCAACGTACGCCGCCGCGGGAAGTAGCAGCGGCATCGCACCGAAGGCGTAGTGCGCTGCCGGCCGCACCCGCCGACGGTAGTGCTGGTGCAGGAACTCCGCCTTGTACGTGGCCATGTCGACGCCCACCGGGCAGTCCGACGAGCACGCCTTGCATGACAGGCACAGGTCCAGCGCGTCGTGCACGTCCTGCGAGGCCCAGCCCGCGTCGGGGGTCGACGCTCCGCGCACCATCTCCTGGAGGACCCGCGCTCTGCCCCGGGTGGAGTGGGTCTCGTCGCCGGTCGCCCGGTAGCTCGGGCACATCACGCCGCCGCTGTGGGTGCGGCAGCGGCCGACGCCGATACAACCCTGCACCGCGTGCACGAACGGCGCCGGCTTGCCGGGAACCGGTTGCCCGAGATCCGTAGCGGTGGGCCAGGGACGGTGGGGCACACCGGTGAGGGCCAGGTCGGCGTCGACCGGCGCGGGGTCGACGATGCTACCGGGGTTGAGGATTCCCGCCGGGTCCCACAGCCGCTTGAACTCCGCGAAGGCGGCCATGACGGCGGGGGAGTACATGAGCGGCAGGTACTCGCTGCGCGCTCGGCCGTCGCCGTGCTCGCCAGACAGCGAACCACCGTGCCGCACCACGAGTTCCGCGGCATCGCGGGTGAACGCGCGGAACACCCGAACGCCCGCGGCGGTGCGCAGGTCGAAGGTGATCCGCACGTGCATACAGCCGGCGCCGAAATGGCCGTACATGACGCCGTCGAGGCCGTGGCGCGCGAGCAGGTCGGCGAACTCGGCCAGGTAGTCGGCCAGGTTGTCCGGCGGCACCGCCGCGTCCTCCCAACCCGGCCACGACTCGTACGCGCCCGAATCGCCGCCGAGTATGAGCCGTGACGAGAGCCCGGCGCCGTCCTCACGCACCCGCCACAGCAGCGCGCGCTCCTCCGGGTCGGGCACCACGCGGCCACCAGTGATCCGCCCCTGTGCCGTAGCCGCCTCGAGCACCTCGGATGCCTTGGCCGCCACCGCCTCCGGTGAATCGCCGTCGACGTCCACGAACAGCCACGCGGCACCGTCGGGCAGCGTCGCCACCGCGCCTGGACCGCGTCGTGCCCGCATCGTGGCGACGATCTTCTCGTCGATGCCCTCGACCGCCGTGGGGTCGAATCCGCGCAGCATGGGCACGTCGCGGGCGGCGTCGACCACGTCGCGATAGCCCAGGCACACGAGCAGCGCGCTGGCTGCCTGTGGTACCAGCGAGACCGTCGCCCCGACCACGATCGCGCACGTGCCCTCCGAGCCCACGAGCGCACGCGCGACGTCGAAGCCGTTCTCCGGCAACAGTCGCGCCAGGTGATAGCCCGACACCTGCCGGCCGAACCGCTCGAGCTCGGTGCGCAGCGGCGCGAGGTTCGCCGCGGCGATCTTCCGCATGCCCACAGCCAGCTCGGCCGCGCGGTGCTCGGCGGCGGGGTCGCCGGACACCGTCGCGCGCAGGCCGTTCCGGTCGGCGGTCAGCCGCAGCCCGTCGGCGGTGACCACGTCGAGCGACTCGACGTGGTCGGAGGTGCGCCCGTAGCGCACCGAGTGGTTGCCGCACGCGTCGTTGCCGATCGCACCGCCGAGGGTGGCGCGGCTCTGCGACGACGGGTCGGGCGCGAACGTGAACCTACCGGAGGTGGCCGCGTGGACCGCGGCGCGCAGCGCGGTGAGCACGACCCCCGGCTGCGCGGTCGCGGTGCGTCCGTGGGCGTCGACCGACCGGACAGCGGTCATGTACCGGGACAGGTCCGCCACCACGCCCGATCCGATCGCGTTGCCGCCCATGCCCGTTCCACCGCCCCGAGCGGTGAGGACCAGGCCGTGGTGGTGGCAGTACGTCGCGACCGCGGCGACCTGCTCGGCGGTGCGCGGGAACACCACCACGCGCGGGACGACGCGGTAGTTGGAGGCGTCGTAGGCGTACTCGGCACGGCGCAGCGACGAATCGTCCGCCTCGATGCCGAGGGCACGGAGGTCTGTCGCGGCGTCCATGCCGACTACTCTGCCGAACGGGCGCCGCGCAGACCAGAGCGGGGCCGAGCGCGGAGGTGGCACATGACGAGGATCGTCGCCGGGTCGGCGCGTGGGCGGCGCCTCGCCGTGCCCCCGAAGGGGACCAGGCCGACGTCCGATCGCGTGCGGGAGGCGGTGTTCAGCGCCCTCGCGGCGCGGATCGACTTCGCCGGCGTCGCCGTGCTCGACCTGTACGCGGGCTCCGGGGCCCTGGGGCTCGAGGCCGTGTCCCGTGGGGCCTCGCGTGCCGTGCTGGTGGACCAGGACGCGCGGGCGGCCGCGGTGCTCAAGGCGAACGCGGACCTCGTGGGCGGCGGGGTGCGGGTGCGGCGCGGCACCGTCGACGCCTACCTGAAGGGGCCCGCCGAACCGTTCGACCTGGTGTTCCTCGACCCGCCCTACGACCTGCCCGGGAGCACCGTCGAGCGGAACCTCGCGGAGCTCGCCTGCGGGTGGCTGGCACCGGACGCGTATGTGCTGGTGGAACGCTCGGCGCGCACCCCGCCGATCGCCTGGCCGCAGGGATACGACGAGGACATGGCGCGGGATTACGGCGAGACCCGGGTGCAGCTGGGTACTTGGCAGGAGCGGGTCGGATGAGACAGGATCACTCGTCATGAGCGAGGCGGCGGCATGAGTAGGGCGGTATGTCCCGGATCCTTCGACCCGATGACGCTCGGTCACCTGGACATCTTCCGCCGCGCGGCGAGACTGTTCGACGAGCTGGTGATCACCGTGGTCGTCAACCCCAACAAGCAGGGCATGTTCGCGATCGATGAGCGCATCGCGCTGATCGAGGAGAACGTCGCCGACCTGCCTGGGGTCACTGTCGAGTCGTGGACCGGCCTGCTCGTGGACTACGCCCGCGAACGCGGCGCCCAGGCGATCGTCAAGGGCCTGCGCAACTCCACGGACTTCGACTACGAACAGCCGATGGCCAGCATGAATGCGCACCTCACCGGCGTCGAGACGGCGTTCCTGTGCACCGACCCGCGGTACGCCTACGTGTCGAGCTCGCTGGTCAAGGAGGTCGCCAAGCTGGGGGGCGACATCACCGCGCTCATTCCCGCGAACGTCGCGGCGGCGCTGCAGGCCAAGCTCGCGTAGCGCTCCGCAGAACGACCCGCACAGCGACGCGAGGTCGATATACCAGCCGGCGGCGCTGTCAGGGTCGTGTTGCGGAGGCCCGCGCGGGGTAAAGGCGCCGGGCCGACACGCTAGGCGGCCGGGGTGCGGCGGTTCCGCGCTCCCACGCGCCACAATGGTCACAGACACCCGTCTGCGAGAGGTTTTTGTCGTGTACCGAGTTTTCGAAGCACTGGACGAGCTGGGGGCCATCCTCGAGGAGGCTCGCAGTGTCCCGATGACGGCCGGATGCGTCGTGCCCCGCGGCGACGTGCTCGAGCTGTTGGACGACATCCGTGACGCGTTCCCCGGCGACCTGGACGATGCGCAGGACGTGCTGGATCAGAAGGACCACCTGATCGGGGACGCGCGTCAGCACGCGGACACCACGGTGGCGCAGGCGAACAACGAGGCGGATGCCACGCTGAGCCGGTCCCGCGCGGAGGCCGACCGCCTGCTGGCGGACGCCAAGGCGCAGGCCGACCGCATGGTGGCCGAGGCCCACCAGCACGCCACCGCCATGGTCGCCGACGCCCGCGCCGAGGACGAGCGCATCCGCCGCGGCGCGCAGCGCGAGTACGAGGCCGTCACGGGACGCGCGCGGTCGGAGGCCGACCGCATGATCGCCGAGGGCAACGGCGCGTACCAGCGGTCGGTGGCCGAGGGTATCGCCGAGCAGCAGCGGCTGGTGTCCGAGACGGAGATCGTCGCCGCCGCCAAGGGCGAGTCGGATCGCATCATCGACGCCGCCCACGCCGAGTCTGACCGCCTGCGGGGCGACTGCGATGTGTACGTCGACACGAAGCTGGCGCAGTTCGAGGAGATCCTCGCCGCCACGATGCGCTCGGTGAACCGCGGCCGGCAGCAGCTGCGGACCGCCGCCGGTGTGCACGACTACACCGATCACGGCGCCACCGACGGGTACATCGACGAGTTCGTGGAGCACCGAGCGGACGCGAGCTAGTGGCGGACGGCGTCGCTGTTGCGCGGCACGTCGTCGAGCTGCTGGTGACGGGAGACTTCGACGCCGTCACCGCGCTGGGGGTTCCCGAGTTCCAGGCCGCAGCCGCCGGCGGTGCCATCGTGTCCGGTTGGCAGACGGTGACCGCCGCCTGCGGCGGTGTGGTCGCGGTGGGGGAGACGACCCTCGAACCCGGCGCTGACGGTGCCCCCGGGGCTGCGCCTGCGGGCGATGTCGTCGTGACCACACTGACCGGCGAGCGTGGCTCCTTCGATCTCCGCGTCACCCTCGGGCCGGGCGGGCTGCTGCGTGGGCTGCGGTACCGCCCGCACGACCGGTGGGCCCCGCCCCGCTACGCCGACCCGGACCGCTTCATCGAGTACGACGTCACCGTCGGCCCCGGCGAGCTGGCAGTGCCGGGAACCCTGACCGTGCCCGTCGGCGACGGGCCGTTTCCCGGCGTCGTGCTGCTCGCCGGGTCGGGTCCGATCGACCGGGATGAGACCCTGACCCCGGACAACAAGCCGCTCAAGGACATCGCGTGGGGCCTCGCCACCCGCGGCGTCGCGGCCCTGCGGTTCGACAAGATCACGCGCGTGAACCCGCGGGCGCTCCCCGCCGACGTCACGGTCGACGACGAATACCTGCCGCAGGCACTCGGCGCGCTGCACCTGCTGCGCGAGCACCCGGCGATCGACGGGGTGTACCTGCTGGGCCACAGCCTGGGCGCCACCGTCGCCCCGCGGATCGCGACCGAGGAGCCCGGCGTGCGCGGGCTGATCCTGCTGGCGGGGGCGACCGAGCAGGTGCACCACGCCGCGCTCCGGCAGATCCGCTACCTCGTATCGTTGGGGACCACCGCTGTCGACTCGCATCCGGCCGTCGTGGACATGGCGCAGCGGGTAGCGCGCATCGATGCACCCGACTTCAGCGACAGCATCCCGTCGGACGTTCTGCCGTTCGGCGCGCCCGCGGCGTACTGGCGCAGCCTGATCGAGTACGACCCAGCCGCGACTGCCGCTGCGCTGCGGATCCCGATCCTCCTGCTGCAGGGCGGCCGCGACTACCAGGTGACGGCGGTCGACAACCTGCCCGCCTGGCGCGACGCGCTCGCGGGGTGCGGGGAGGCGACGATCACCGTCTACGAGGAGGACGACCACCAGTTCTTCGTGGGGACGGGGCCGTCGACGCCGAACGGATACCTGGCGCCCCAGCACGTGGACCTCCGCGTGATCGACGACGTCGCCGCATGGTGCCGCTGACGGCTGCGCCATAGCACGACAGGCTGCGCGGTTTTGCGTGAGGCACCGCTCCGGCCTATGGTTGGGTGTTTGGCTCGTGATGGCCGCCGCGGGGTGCGGTAGGCGACGAACGTGGAGCCGATTGGGGTGTAAGTGACCGAGAACAAGAACGCGAGCGTGCGTCAGCCCGCGGGGAGGCCGTACGTACTGGACGTCCGGGCGTTCGGGAAGCGCCCCGGCACCTCCGCACAGGTGCACCGCACCGTGGCTGCTCCCGAGCGGCTGGGCGTGGATCTGATCGGCATCGAGAAGGGCGAGGAGATCGATCTCGACCTGCAGGTGCAGGCGGTATCGGAGGGCGTCCTCGTGACCGGAACCGTGAGCGCCGACACCGCCGGGCAGTGCGCCCGATGCCTCGGTCCGGTGGACGGCGCCGTGAACGTGTTCCTCACCGAGCTGTACGCCTACCCGGCGAGCGAGACCGAGCGCACCACCGACGAGGACGACGTCTTCCGCGTCGACGACGACATGATCGACCTCGAGCAGGCGATCATCGACGGGGTCGCACTCGAGCTGCCGCTGTCGCCGACCTGCCGGCCCGACTGCCCGGGCCTGTGCGTGGACTGCGGCGAACGCCTCGCCGTCCTCGGTCCCCAGCACACGCACGACAAGATCGACCCGCGGTGGGCGGGGCTGGCGCAGTTCACGCAGGGCGCCGGGAGCGTCGCGAGCGGGCCGCATGCCACCGACGGCGCCGGGAGCGTCGCGAGCGGGCCGCATGCCACCGATGCCGCCGCCGACACTCCGGAGGCCGGCGCGCGGTGAGCAAGCGGCTTCCGGTGCCCCCGATCACCGATCGCACTCCACTGCTGGCGGCGCTGGGAGTCGAGCTGCCGGATGAGCTGCTCACGCTCGCCTTGACCCACCGCTCCTACGCGTACGAGGCCGGCGGCCTGCCGACCAACGAGCGGCTCGAGTTCCTCGGCGACAGTGTTCTGGGCCTCTCGGTGACCGAGTGGCTGTACCGCACGCACCCCGACAAGCCCGAGGGTGATCTCGCGAAGATCCGGGCCAGCGTGGTGAACATGTACGCGCTGGCGTCGGTGGCGCGGACCCTCGGCGAGGGCGGACTCGGCGCCCATCTGTATCTCGGGCGCGGCGAGGAGATGACCGGCGGTCGCGACAAGGACAGCATCCTCGCTGACGGCACCGAGGCGCTGCTAGGGGCGATCCATCTCGCGCACGGCATCGAGGTGGCTCGCGGCGTGGTGCTGCGGCTGTTCGAGCCGCTGCTGGCCGCGTCGTCGTCGATGGGCGCGGGGCTGGACTGGAAGACATCGCTGCAGGAGCTGACCGCCGAGCGGGACCTCGGCGTGCCGGGCTACCGCGTCACCGCCACCGGGCCCGACCACGACAAGGAGTTCACCGCGGTGGTCGTCGTGGCCGAGCGGGACCTCGGCGAGGGCGTCGGGCGCACCAAGAAGGAGGCGGAGCAGAAGGCTGCCGCCGCTGCCTGGGAGGCACTCGACGCGGAGCAGGGTCGCCCGGGCGCCGGTGCCGAGGGTGTCCCGGTCGACGAGCCCGACGGTGCCGCAGGCGACTCCGGCGGCGACCCGGCCTGATGCCTGAGCTTCCCGAGGTCGAGGTGGTCCGCCGCGGCCTGGCCGAGCATCTCGTGGGGCGCACCGTCACCGTCGTCGACGTGCTGCACGCGCGCGCCGCGCGTCGGCATGCCGCCGGCGACGGCGACCTGATCGGCCAGATCACCGGCGCCACCGTCGCCTCCGCCGAGCGCCGCGGCAAGTTCCTGTGGCTGCCGCTGGCGCGCGACGGCGAGCAGGCCGACGTCGCGGTGGTGGTGCACCTCGGGATGAGCGGGCAGCTGCTGTTCGGAGAACCGACGGTCGCGGACGCCGACCGGCACCTGCGGATCCGCGCCCGACTCGACGACGGCTCGCTGCTGCGGTTCGTGGACCAGCGCACATTCGGGGGCTGGCACGTGGACCCGCTGGTCGAGGCCGACGGTGAGCTGCTGCCTGCGTCCGTGGCCCACATCGCGCGCGATCCGCTCGATCCCGCATTCGATCGCGCCGCCGTGATCAAGGCGATGAAGCGCAAGGACTCCGAGGTCAAGCGGGTGCTGCTGGACCAGACCGTGGTGTCCGGGATCGGCAACATCTACGCCGACGAGGCGCTGTGGCGCAGCAGGATCCACGGTCGGCGGCGCGCGTCCGCGTTGACCGGGCCCGCGCTGGGGCGGTTGCTCGACGACGCGACCGCCGTGATGAGCGAGGCGCTCGCGCAGGGCGGCACCAGCTTCGACGCGCTGTATGTGAACGTCAACGGGCAGTCGGGGTACTTCGAGCGGTCGCTCAATGCGTACGGCCGCGACGGCGAGCCGTGCCGGCGGTGCGGCACGATCATGCGGCGCGAGCAGTTCATGAACCGCGGCTCGCAC
The DNA here is from genome assembly GCF_039541155.1 of Tsukamurella soli. Taxonomy (NCBI): domain Bacteria; kingdom Bacillati; phylum Actinomycetota; class Actinomycetes; order Mycobacteriales; family Tsukamurellaceae; genus Tsukamurella; species Tsukamurella soli. Next base: position 10,770 of record NZ_BAABFR010000043.1, on the reverse strand, counting down.
TTCTGCCCGAAGTGCCAGCCCGCCCCGCGGAGCTGACGGCGCCGGACGCCTTGACGGTGCGGAGCACCGGGTCGGCCGCGAGACGGTCCACGCCGTCGATCGCGCCGATCGACGTGACCAGGCGATACAAGTCGGTGGTGCCGCGGCTGAGGACCGACGCGACGATGTTGCTGGGGCCGGTGGTCGCGGCGGCGAACGCCACGTCGCCGACGGCCGCGATCGCCCGACCGACGGCATCGACGCGGGCGGGTGCCGCGGTGATCCACAGCAGCGACGTCTCGGTGTAACCCAGGCTCGTCGCGTCGAGGTCGACATCGAAGTAGACCGCCCGCGCGTCGAGCAGTGCGCCGAGCCGACGGCGCACCGTCGCCTCCGCCATGCCGGTCGCGATCCCGAGAGGCGCGTAGCCCGCGCGGCCGTCGCGTGCCAGCTCGGCGAGCAGGACGCGGTCCTGCGCATCGAGCACGACCGGTGGCGCGGGTGCGGCGGGGAGCGCCCGGATGCGCCCCGCCTCGTCGTCCGACAACGCGCCGGTGAGGCTCGGGAGGGTCGTCCGGCCGCCGCGGAACGTGTGCAGGATGCGGTGCGCAGCGAGTACGACGGTGGCGCGCGTCGCGGGGAGCAACTCGTCGACCAGTGCTTCATGGGGGTGGGCGTCGGACTCGGTGACGCCGCAGACGACCTCGGCGCCACCGGCGCAGATCCGGATCCAGTGCGTCTCGTCGCGCCGGGCCAGCAGATCGGCGACCGCGCCCGCGCGCCCCGGGGTGCAGCGCAGGCGCAGCAGCCACTCGGCGTCGGTGGCTGCTGCGGCCTCGCGGCACACGACCCGCAGGCCGTGCCGGCGTTGCAGCCGACGGAACCTGCGCGCCACCGTCTGGTCCGAGACGCCCAGGATCTCCGCGATCCGGGAGAACGAGACCCGACCGTCGAGGAACAACGCGTGGATGATCTTTCGATCTGTGGTATCCAGCGCAGTGCGTTGACCAGTGTCGGATTCCATCGATTCTCCGAGTGGCTGTGGAGGTATCCGTCGGGTGGATCCTAGCGTGGTGGTGCACGTGCTGACATCCCGAGGAGTCGACCATGACCACGCCCGTCCCCGCCGCGACCCGAGTGGTGACCCTGATCCGCGAGCCGACCGGCACGCCGCGCGCGGACGACTTCGCCGTCGTCGAACGCCCGCTGGCGGAGCCCGGCCCCGGTGCGGTGGTGGTGCGCGTCCGCGCGTTCCGGGTGTCGGCGTCGCTGCTGGCGATGGTCGGCGGTGGCCGCGAGCGGCGTGGTGTGCCGTTCCCGCCCGTCGCAGTCGGCGATGCGCTGTACGGCGCGGCGATGGGCACGGTGCTCGCGGCACCGTCGGGCGGACCGATCACCGTGGGCGACACCGTGATACACCACCTCGGCTGGCGCGACTACGCCGTGCTCCCGGTGCGGGACTGTCGAATGGTGCCCGCGGACGTGTCGCCGGCGGTCGCCCTGGGATTCGGCGGGACCGCGTATGCCGCCCTCACTCGCGGAACCCGCGTGCATCCCGGCGACACCGTGCTCGTGACGGCCGGCGGCAGCGCCATCGGGGCGATGGCGGGCCAGATCGCCCGGATCCTCGGCGCGGGCCGCGTGCTGGCGACGGCGAGCGATCGGTCTCGCGGAGACCGGCTGATGGCCGAGCTGGGCTACGACGCGGTGGTCACCCGCGACCGGCCGCTCGATGCGCAACTCGGGCAGGCCGCGCCCGACGGCCTCGACGTCGTGATCGACAACGTGGGTGGGGAGCAGCTCGCGGCGGCGGTGCGCGCCGCGCGGCCGCATGCCCGATACGTCCTGCTCGGATCGCTGGCGGGTCAGCTGGGCGGCGACTCGACGGTGCAGCTCGACGGTGGCCTGTTCGCCCCGCTGCGAATCACCTTGCGCGGCTACAGCTCCGATGATGATCCGGACGCCGAGGCCGAGTGGCGCGAGCGCTCCGCCGCATGGATCGCCGACGGCCAGCTGGTGCCGGCGGGCGCCACCGTGGGGGGACTCGAGCGCGCCGCCGAGGCGCTGATCGGAGTCGCCGCGGGCGAGTATGTGGGAACGGTGCTGGTAGAGCCGTAGCGAACGTCGGCGGGAGTGCGATTCCGTCCGGTGCGGATCGGTATCTTGGTGCCCATGGCGGATGCACAGCAGGCACACACAGAACTCTGGGTGGAGCGGACGGGGGTCCGGCGGTACACGGGTCGTAGCTCGCGCGGTGCCGAGGTGCTGGTGGGGTCCGAGGACGTCGAGGGCGTGTTCACCCCCGGGGAACTGTTGAAGATCGCCCTGGCCGCCTGCACCGGCATGAGCTCGGACCGCCCGCTCGCGCGGCGGCTCGGCGACGACTACGACGCCACCGTCCGCGTGTCGGGCGCCGCCGACCGCGAGAACGAGCGCTACCCGGAGCTCGACGAGATCCTCGAGGTGGACCTGTCCGAGCTGGACGAGGACGCGCAGGCACGGCTGCTGACCGTGGTCGAGCGCGCGATCGACGCGGTGTGCACCGTGGGGCGCACCCTCAAGACCGGCACCGCGGTGAACCTCGCGATCAAGACGGACTGATGCCCGCGGACGCGGTCGGACCGGAGGCGGGCGGCGCCGTGCGGATGACCGCCTGGGTGCACGGGCGCGTCCAGGGTGTCGGCTTCCGGTGGTGGACCAAGTCGCGCGCGCTCGAGCTGGGTCTCGTGGGTTACGCCGCGAACCAGGCGGACGGCCGGGTGCGGGTCGTGGTCGAGGGGCCGAAGGACCGATGCGACGAGATGCTCCGTCTGCTGTGGTCCGGCGACACGCCGGGCGAGGTGGACGTGGTGGTGGAGCTGTTCGGTGCGGCCCAGGGCGGGTTGAGGCGGTTCGAGGAGCGATGAGTGGCGTCCGGCTACGATCGGCGGGCAGATAGACGTGGTGGAGGCAGGATGAGCGACCTACCGGGGCCCGAGTCCCCTGATCGGCCCCAGACGCCGTTCACCGGCCTGGGCGGCGCGCAGCCGCCCGGCGGTCTCGGCGACGAGAGTGACGGCACCGTCGAGCGGCCCCGGCCCGGTCGGATGCGCGAGCAGGCCCCGGATTCCGCCACCCCGCGACCCGAGACGGTGGCGGAGGCCCGGGCCCGACAGCGGGCGCAGCGGGAGCGGGCCGAGGCCCAGGCCGCCGCCGAGGAACAGGCCCGCGTCGACGCCCGGAACCGGAAGCGGCGCCGGAACGCCTTGATCGGCGGCGGGGCGGTGGTCGGCGTCGTCGGTGTGGTGGCGCTGCTGTACGCGATCCCCGACCGCTCCGGCTCGACGACCGCCTACTGCACCGACCAGAGCGGCAACGTGGTCTCGGAGAACTACTGCTCCACGGGGCACATCAACCCACTCACCGGCTTCATCCTGTTGAACGGGCTGAGCTACCGGTACCACTACGGTGGCACCCTGTCGGGCGGTCACCTGACCGGCGGCAGCTACGACGTGCCGAACAACCGGCGGCTGGTGACGCCGTCCGGCGGCAGCATCGACTCGCGCAACGTGACGTCGTTCGGCGCCGGCGGCAAGTCCAACGTGGGCACGAAGAACATCAGGCGCGGAGGGCTGGGCGCCGCGGAACACGGCGGATCGCGGCCGCGCTCCGGCGGCCACGGACATTCCGGCGGGAGCTGACATGCGGCGGATGAGGGGCACCCCGAGGCCGGGGTGGCGGGAGACCGTGGTGTCCCAGGGAATGGTGTACGGCACGCCCGCCCGCGACGGTGCCGGGGCGCCGCGCGAGTACTGGGACGAGTCGGTGTTCTACGAGTTCGACATGGACGAGATCCTCGCCCTCGAGGCTGACGTGGACCTACTGCACTCGATGTGCCTCAAGGCCGTCGAGAACGTCATCGTCACCGAGCGGTTCAAGGACTTCGGGCTGCCCGAGTGGTCGTGGGGCCCGATCGCCGAGTCCTGGAAGCGGCAGGATCCACACGTGTACGGCCGGTTCGACCTGCGCTACGACGGGCGGCGGCCGGCGAAGCTACTCGAGTACAACGCCGACACCCCGACCACGCTGCTCGAGGCGTCGATCCTGCAGTGGCACTGGTTCCGGGACACCGTCGGCGGAGCCGGGTCGAACGGTACCGCCACGTTGTCTTGGGATGAGGGCGGCTACGACCAGTGGAACTCGCTGCACGAGGCGCTGGTGGCCCGCTGGGGCGTGGTCAAGGATCTGCTGCCGTCGAGTGAGCTGCACGTCGCGTGGTCGGAGGCGGACGGTACCGGTGAGGACCACGTCACCACGGCGTACATGCAGGAGACGGCCGCGGAGGCCGGGTTCGACACCGTCGCACTGCCCGTCGAGCAGATCGGCTGGGACGAGGACCTGCGCACCTTCGTCGACCTCGAGGATGCGCCGATGCACGCGGTCTTCAAGCTGTACCCGTGGGAATGGGTGCTCGACGACGAGTTCGGCCGCCACATCGTGGAGTCGCTGCCGCAGACCACCTGGATCGAGCCGCTGTGGAAGACTCTGCTGTCCAACAAGACGATCCTCGCGGTGCTGTGGGAGATGTACCCCGACCACCCCAACCTGCTGCCGGCCTATGTCGACCAGCCCGGCTTCCTCACCGAATACGTGAAGAAGCCGAAGCTCGGCCGCGAGGGCGCCAACCTGTCGATCGTCGGCGCGGGGCGGGAGACCGCGACCGGCGGCGTCTACGGTGCCGAGGGCTACGTGTACCAGCTCCTCGACCCGCTGCCCGACTTCGACGGGTTCCACCCCGTGCTGGGCGCGTGGGTAGTGGGCGACGAGCCGGCGGGGCTGGGGATACGTGAGAGTGCCGGACTGATCACCGACGACGGTGCCGCGTTCGTTCCGCACCGCATCGTCCCGAAGGGGAGGTGACGTGGAATCGGGGCCCCACGTCGCAGTCGGCCTGAGCGTGGCGATGGGGGTGCTCCGACGGCCGGCGAACGGATGAAGGCGAAACGAGTCACCCTCGGAGACGTCGCGCGCGAGGCGGAGGTCTCTGTGACCACCGCGTCCTTCGTCCTCAGTGGGCGTGAGGGGATGCGCATCTCGGAGGTGACCACCGAGCGGGTACGCGCGGTGGCGACCAGGCTCGGATACCGCCCCAATATGACGGCCCGCAGCCTTCGCTCGAACATCACGCTGACGTTGGGCATGGTGGCCGACTGCATCGGTTCGGCTCCATATGCAGGCGACATGATCCGCGGCGCCGTCGACCAGGCGGCCCGGTCGTCGCGGCTCGTGATCGTCGCCGAGACCGAGGACTTCGCCGCAGACGGTGCGGATCTCGTCGATGCGATGCTCGATCGACGGGTCGACGGGCTGATCTACGGCGCGATGTTCACCCGTCGGGTGACTCCGCCCGCCGCCCTGGCGTCCGTGCCGCATGTCTTCCTGAACTGCCTGCCCGATATCCAGACCGGCCCGTCCGTGATACCCGATGAGCGCACCGCGGGTCGGACGGCAGCTGCCGCGCTACTCGATGCGGGGCGTACCGAGGGCGTCTACTACCTGGGCGGCCGACAGGTCACCGACACTCAGCCGGAGGGTATCTACGCAGGTCGCGAGCGGACACTGGGCATCGCGGAGGAGTTCCGGCGCCGGGGAGCGGTATTGGCCGGCACCGTCGAGAGCGACTGGACGCCCGAGTGTGGCTACGAGGCGGCCCGGCAGGTGCTGCGGAGCGCGCCGCGCCCGCGGGCGCTGATCTGCGGGAACGACAGAACGGCGATGGGGGCCTACCAGGCGCTGGCCGAAGCGGGTCTCGCTGTCCCCGACGACGTCTCGGTCGTCTCGTTCGACGATTCCGAGTTGGCGGGGTGGCTGCGGCCGGCCCTGTCGTCTGTGGCGCTACCGCACCACGAGCTGGGGGCCCGAGCGGTCGAGCTACTCGTCGCCGGCGATCTCGATCCCGTGCTGCATCGGCTACCGATGCCCCTGGCCGTCCGCTCGTCGATCGCTCCCCGCTGACACCCATCACGGCCCGCCCCGAGGCCATTCTTAGTACGCGCCCCTACCGAGCTAAACCGATCAGCTAAATCGTTGCGCTAAATCGTCACACCCATTGTTTCCTGCGTGTTTGCCATGTAACCTCAGTCACACCCGCAGCTCGGCGGCAAAGCATCGAAGGAATGGAATCCATGGCGTTCTCACAGGCCCTCAGAAACAGGTCCTATCTCCACGCGTCCGCGACGCTCCTGACGTTCTTCGCGTCATGGGGGATCTGGTGGTCGTTCTTCTCGCCATGGCTGACGGACGCCAAGGGGATCGGACTCGACGGGGCGAACCAGGGCACCGTCTACTCGGCGAACTCACTCGCGACGCTGGTGATCATGCTGGTGTACGGCACGATCCAGGACCGGCTCGGACTGCGGCGGCACCTGGTGCTGCTGGCATCGGTCGCGATGAGCCTCGTGGGGCCGTTCTTCATCTTCGTGTACGAGCCGCTGTTGCGGCATCACTTCGCCATCGGTGTGGTGGTCGGCGCCGTCTACCTGTCGCTGGGCTACCTGGCCGCTGCCGGCCTGCTGGAGGCGGTCGCTGAGCGGCTGAGCCGTCGGTACGGCTTCGAGTACGGGCAGTCGCGGGCGTGGGGCTCGTTCGGCTACGCCGTGGTGGCGCTGGCCGCCGGCTTCCTGTACTCCGTGAACCCGGAGCTGAACTTCATCCTCGGCTCCGTGCTCGGCGTGATCTGCCTGCTGATCACCATCTTCTGGCGCGACGCGAAGTCCGAGGCCGGCCATGTGGCGATCGAGCCGTCCACCCCGTCTCTGCAGGAGATGGTGGCGCTGCTCGGCATGCCGCGGCTGTGGAAGATCATTGTCCTGGTCTTCTTCTCGTGGACCTTCTACACCGTGTTCGACCAGCAGATGTTCCCCAACTACTACATCGCACTGTTCTCGTCGCACGACCGTGGCCAGCAGGTCTATGGCACGCTCAACGCGATCCAGGTGTTCGGCGAGGCCGCCATGATGGCGGTGGTCCCCGTGCTGATGAAGCGCATCGGCGTCCGGAACACCCTGCTGCTCGGCGTGACGGTGATGTGCCTGCGGATCGGTGGCTGCGCGCTCTTCCACGACCCGGTCATGGTGTCGATCGTGAAGATGTTCCACTCCCTCGAGGTGCCGCTGTGCATCCTGTCGATCTTCCGCTACTTCACCCTGCACTTCGCCTCGAAGCTGTCCGCGACGCTGTACATGGTCGGATTCCAGATCGCCTCGCAGATCGGCGTCGTGGTCCTGTCGCCGGCGCTGGGCTCGCTGCGCGATCACGTCGGCTACCGGCCCACGTTCGTGGTGATCGCGGTGGTGGTCGCGTGCGCCGGGATCTACGGCTGGTTCACCATCAAGCGTGACGATCAGGACGTCGAAGGTGACCCGTTCCTCCGGTCGGGTGACGTCGCGAAGGGCAAGGTTCTGGCATGACCGTACGAGACATGGAGTACGAACTCGCCCGCGCCGAGACCGCGGTCGCCGACCTCCGCAGTAACCGCAACGATCGCTGGTACCCCCGGGTGCACATCGCGCCCCCGGCCGGCTGGATCAACGATCCCAACGGGATCAGCTTCTTCGGCGGTCGTTACCAGGTGTACTTCCAGCACCACCCGTACTCCGCCCAGTGGGGCCCGATGCACTGGGGCCACGTCTCCAGCACCGACATGGTGACCTGGAGGCGGGAGCCGATCGCCATGGCGCCGAGCCTGGAGGAGGACCGCGACGGTGTGTTCTCCGGCTCCGCCGTCGCTGATGGCGACGAGCTGGTGGTGTTCTACACCGGGCACCGCTGGCGCAACGGGCGGAACGAGGGCGACGGGAACCTGCAGGTCCAGTGCCGCGCCGTGACCACGGACGGAATCGAGTTCACCAAGCAGGGCGTCGTCGTCGAGGGTCCCGCGGGCCTCCCACACTTCCGGGACCCCAAAGTGTGGCGGATGGGCGAGAAGTGGTTCATGGTGTTCGGCGTCTGTTCGGCCGACAACCGCGGCGAGGTGTGGCTGTACACCTCGGCCGACGGCGAGGCGTGGGACTTCGACAGGATCCTGTTCCGCGACCCCGACCCCGACGCGTTCATGCTCGAGTGTCCGGACATGTTCCCGCTCGGCGACAAGTGGGTGCTCGCGTACTGCCCGATGGGGCCGAAGCCCACCGGGTACGTGTCACGGAACGGGCACAACGCCGGCTACGTCGTCGGCGACTGGGCACCGGGTAGCGACTTCGTGGCGCTCACCGACTACCGGCTTGTGGACTGGGGCGCCGAGTTCTACGCGCTCCAGTCGTTCGAGGCGCCGGACGGCCGCCGCATCGGCTTCGGCTGGATGGGATCGTTCACCGTGCCGCCGGCGTCGCAGGCCGAGGACGGCTGGAGCGGTCAGCTGGCGGTGCCGCGCGAGTTCACGCTCGGTGACGACCTGCGGGTGCGGGCCCTGCCGATCGCCGAGTTCGCCGGGCTGCGCAGCCACACCGACGTCCTCGGAGCGCAGGTGGTGACGCCCGACGCGCCCGTCACGGTGCTCACCGAGGTGGACTCCGCCGAGGTGGAGCTGACCATCGATCTTGCCGGCTCCACCGCCGAACGGGTCGGTCTCGCGGTGAACGCCACACCGGACGGACACGCCACGCTGGTCGAGTACGACGACCTGGCGCGGCGCGTGAACGTGGATCGCCGCAACACCGGGCACGGCGAGAAGGGGTACCGCAGTGCGCCCGTCGATCCCGGAGACGAGTTGCGGCTCCGGGTGATCGTGGATCGCGGCTCCGTCGAGGTGTTCCTCGGGGACGGCGCCGAGACGGTGTCGTCGCTGATCTTCGCCGCCGACGGGCCGCGGGAGATCCGGCTGTACACGGAGTCGGGGACCGCGACGATCACGTCGCTGGTAGCGCACCGGCTCGGCTCGATCTGGGAGAACGACTGATCGACGGAGACGGGGCCGATCTCCGACTCGAGGTCGCAATCACGGTCTACGCGCGTTCGTTCCGACGTAGGCACGGGTATCGCGCCGATTCGACCGTGATTCGATCCGGGTCGATCGTCTGATCGCGCCATGGCTCTCTCCGCCGGCGGTCGTCCGCCGCACCGCGCTCGGCGGGATGCCGGTCTCGGAGCTACCCACCGGTAAAATCCAGCGTCATGTACCTCAAGAGTCTGACCCTGAAGGGCTTCAAGTCCTTCGCGTCGGCGACGACTCTGCGGCTCGAGCCGGGTATCACGTGCGTCGTCGGACCCAACGGGTCCGGGAAGTCCAACATCCTCGACGCGCTGCGGTGGGTGATGGGCGAGCAGGGCGCGAAGGGCCTGCGGGGCGGCAAGATGGAGGACGTCATCTTCGCCGGTACCGCGGGCCGCGCGCCGCTCGGCCGGGCCGAGGTCACGCTCACGATCGACAACTCCGACGGCGCCCTGCCGATCGAGTACTCCGAGGTGTCCATCACCAGGCGCATGTTCCGCGACGGCGCCGGCGAGTACGAGATCAACGGCAGCAAGTGCCGCCTCATGGACGTCCAGGAACTCCTCTCCGACTCAGGCATCGGGCGTGAGATGCACGTCATCGTCGGGCAGGGGCAGCTCGCCGCCATCCTCGAGTCCCGCCCCGAGGAGCGGCGCGCGTTCATCGAGGAGGCGGCCGGGGTGCTCAAGCACCGCCGGCGGCGCGAGAAAGCCGTGCGCAAGCTCGACGCGATGCAGGCGAACCTCGCCCGGCTCACGGATCTGACCGCGGAGCTGCGGCGCCAGCTCAAACCCCTCGGGCGGCAGGCGGAGGTGGCGCGTCGCGCGCAGACCATCCAGGCCGATCTGAGGGATGCGCGGCTGCGGATCGCAGCCGACGACCTCGTCGTCCGCCGCACCGAACTCGCCGAACAGACCGGCAGCGAGGCAACGCTGCGGGCCGAGCAGAACGAGGTGACCGCCGCGCTCGAGGAGGTGTCGGCCGTGGTCGCCACCCAGGAGGAGGCGGTGGCCGCCCTCACGCCGGCAGCGAAGGCCGCCAGCGAGGGCTGGTTCGCCCTGTCCGCGCTGTCGGAGCGGGTCTCGTCCACCGCCCGGATCGCGACTGAGCGGGTGCGGCACCTGTCCGAGCCCGTCCCCGTCGCGCCGGGGCGCGACCCCGAGCAGCTGCTCGCCGAGGCCGACCGCGTCGCCGAGCAGGAGGCCGAGCTCATGGCCGAGCTCGAGGAGGCGGCCATGACGCTCGAGGGAGCGACGGAGGAGCTTGCGCTGCGTGAGGACGGTGCGCGCGCGGCGGCAGCCGCGCACATCCTCGCGGTGGCCGCGATCGCCGACCGGCGCGAGGGCCTCGCGCGCCTCGCCGGGCAGGTCGACACCCTGCGGATGCGTGCCGAGTCCGTCGATGCCGAGTCGGCGCGGCTGTCGGAGGCGATCGAGGAGGCCGTCGGGCGCGCCGAGGCCGCCGAGGAGGAGTACCAGCAGGGGCAGGCTCGAATCGCCGAGCTCGACGCCGGCGAGGCCGGGCTCGACGAACACCACGAGCGGAGCGCCGCTGCGCTGGCCGTGGCCCAGGCGCGTGTCGAGGAGCTGCAGGCGGCGGAGCGGGACGCCGAGCGTCGCGTCGCATCGCTGACCGCCCGGATCGAGGCGCTGTCGATGAACCTGGACCGCGGCGACGGCGCCGCCTGGTTGGTCGACAACGTCGACGGGCTGAGCGCCGCCGTGGCCGAGCGGCTGTCGGTCGCCGAGGGCTTCGAAGCCGCCGTCGCCGCTGCGCTGGGGCCCGTCGCCGAGGCGGTCGCGGCACCGTCGGCCACCCGCGCC
>NZ_BAABFR010000042.1:0-40384 GCF_039541155.1 Tsukamurella soli | reverse complement strand
CGCGCTCGATGGTGTCGTGGAAGTTGGCGTTGCCACCGTCGACGCCCAGCGGGTGGCCGGCGGCGCTTGACGGGGGTGGATCGGTGCTCGGACGGGGCCGTTCGTCCCGGTCCTGCTCGGCCCGGCGCCCACGGGGCGGGGCGCCATTCCTGCAGGTCGCGGTGCCATCCCCGTCGGGTAGGGGCGCGCACCGGTAGGCGGTGGCATGCCCTGGGTCCTGGCGCCGCCCGTCGCGGGACCGAGCGTCGACCGCACGGACCGGCCGGCCACCGGCCTAGCGGGCGACGCCGCCACCGTCGACGCCGGGCGGGGGGCGACCTTGGGCGCCGCGCCAGGGAGCTGGGTGGTCGCCGCGCCCGCACCACGCAGGCCCGCGACGAAGTCTGCGCAGGTGGCATACCTGTCGGCGGGGTTCTTCGCCAGGACACGCGCGAACACCGCGTCGAGGTAGCCCGGCAGGTGCGGCGCTCGCTCGGTGATCGACGGTGCCGGCTTCGTGAGCTGGGCCGCAATCAGCGCGGTCATGGTGTCGTCGGTGAACGGGACACTGCCGGTGAGCAGCTCGAACGCGGAACAGCCGAGGGAGTAGACGTCGGTCCGGTTGTCGAGGGGGCGACCCTCGATGGCCTCCGGCGACATGTAGGCGACAGTGCCGATGGTGGTGCCGGTGGAGGTGAGCGACGTCGCCTCGCCCGCAGCCTTGGCGATGCCGAAGTCCGCCAGCTTGACCGCCGCGATGCGCCCGTCGTGGAACTCGACGAGGATGTTCGCGGGCTTCACGTCCCGGTGCGTGATGCCGTGCCGCTGGTAGGCATAGTCCAGGCCGTCGCCCGCGCCGGCCACGATCTCGGTGGCCAGCGGCAGCGGCATCGGCCCGTTGGCGGACAGCATGTGGCCCGCGTCCGGGCCGTCGACGTACTCCATCGTCAGCCACAGCCTGCCCTCGAACAGGCCGCGGTCGTAGAGGTGCACGATGTTCTGGTGCGACAGCGGCGCCAGCAGATCGGCCTCGCGCTGGAAGCGGGCCGCGAAGTCGTCATTGCGGCTCACGCGTACGTCCAGCAGCTTCAGCGCGTCCCGGCGCGGCAGGCGCGGGTGCTCCACGAGGTACACCTCACCCATACCGCCCACGCCGAGGCGGCGGATCACGTTATAGCCCGCGATCGTGCGTTCGGGCGGCTGCGCGTGTCGACTCATCCGCTCCATCTTCCGTGGTGCGCGCGGCGCGCGCCACCACCACCCGTGCGGTGTGAGCACGGGCGGGTGTGATTCGCCCGTCCGGACATCGGAACCGGCCGAAAAAGGGCGACGCCGAGGCGCCGTCCGGGATCAGTCGCGCCGGGTCTCGGGGTCCGACGGCCCGCCCCGCGACCCCTTGTGCGCCTCACGGAGCAGCACCTTGTTGCCGACGGTGACGGTGGCAACCATCAGCAGCCCCAGGTGGCGGAGCGCGAAGTAGTCCGCCAGGTCGGCGTCGGCGATGTCGTCGCCCGCGATATCGAGCCGGAAGCCCTGCGCCTGGAGTCCCCCACCGTTCACGAAGGTCACCTCCGCATCGAACTGCACCCGCCACTGCTCCGCCATCCCTCGAACCTACGGCCGCCCGGCGTGTGCGTCGATCGCCGCCGGTGCGCCTAACCGCCGGGTGTCGCGAACACGAACAGCGCCATGAACGCGATGTTGATGAAGAACGCCGCCTCCACCAGCCCCACGGTGATGAGGAACGGCGCGACCATCCGCTGCTGGGCCTCGGGCTGGCGGGCGATCCCGGCGATCAGCTGGGAACCCGCCATACCGTCGCCGATCCCGGCGCCGATCGCTCCTCCGGCGAGCGTGATCCCGCCCGCCACCATGGCTCCGGTGCGAACGATTCCGTTCACGAGTTGCGGGTCGACCGCCGTTGCGACTCCTTCGGATCGGATGTTCTATCGCCGCACCGCAGCAGGGCCGTCGAGTAGCCGCTCGACGGCCGAGACCACCTGCCCGGCACCGTCTTCGCGCGCGATGCACTGTGCGATCCGCTGCGCGCGCTCGCGGTAGCCGGGATCCGTGACGGCGGCGGTGATGGCCGCCGCGAGCGGACCGCTCGCCAGCCTGGGTCGGGGCAGCGTCGCGAGGCTCACGCCGAGGTCCCGAAGCCGACGAGCCCAGAACGGCTGGTCTCCACCGGGTGACGGGACCGCGACCGCCGGCACCCCCGCCCGCAGGCCCGCCGCAGTGGTGCCCGCCCCGCACGAATGCACCACGGCCGCAACGCGGGTGAACAGCCACTCGTGCGGAACCGGGCCGATCGTGAGGACGCCGTCACCGGTGACGGTCAGGCCGGCGCCCCCCGACTGCACGACGCCCCGCACCCCGGCCGCGGCAAGCGCGTCGCGCACCACCGCCATCAGGCGTTCGCGCTCGCGGTCGGGGATGACGAGACTGCCGAAGCCGACGAACACCGGAGACGGTCCATCGCTGAGGAAGCGCGTGAGTTCCTCGGGCGGAGACCAGGACTCGGGGGTGCGCTGCCACCAGTAGCCGACGGTGTCGAGCCCGCTGCGCCAGTCTGCCGGGCGAGGCACGACCGACGGCGAGACGCCGTGCAGGATAGGCCATTCGGCGGCCGTCCGGGCTTTTCGGAGCAACCGTGCAGAGCGCCTCGGCAGGCCGAGACGGGTACGGAAGGCGTCGACGGTGGCGCCGTACACCCGGTCGGCCGTCTGCGCCGCCGCCACGCCGGCCATCCGGTTTCCCATCCCGCCGCCACTCCACGCGCCGAGCAGGCTGGGCGGGAAATCCCTGGTGGCCGACAGCGGTTGCAGACGGAGTCCCAGACCGGGGATTCCACGGGCCTCCGCGAGCGGGTGGCCCGCGAGCTCGGCGAACGGAGTGAGCAGCAGGACGTCGGCGGGGACGTCGCCGATGGCGTCGAGCAGGTTGTGGCCGAGTCGCCGCATCCCGGCGGGTCTGACCAGCTGCAGCGCGATCCGGAGCGCGTCGTCCGTCGACGGGTCGAGGTCGGTGTCCAGCCCGGCATCGATGCCCCGGGCATCCAGCCCGCACTCCCGCACCTCGCCGTCGAGTTCGATGTTGGAGGTGAGGACCACCCGGTGGCCCGCCTCCTGCAGCCGGCACCCGACGTCGGTCAGCGGCATGATGTCGCCGCGCGAACCGAACGCGGCGATGACGATATCGGCCACGGAGCCCCCTCCTATCGGTGCCCGGCAGCGTGGGCGATGCCGAGTGGCACCGACCGACGGAGCTATCCGATCACATGATCAGACTATAGATCACTTGATCTAGAGCGTCCATCCCGCCTCAGCGCAGGTCGAGCGCCATGTGCACCAGGTCGTAGCCGGCGCCACTGGGCGAGCGATGCGTCTCCGCGAATCCGAAGCGCGCGTACAGCCGTAGGTTCGCCGCGCTTCGCTCCCCGGTGAACAGCCGCACCCGAGTGCCGGAGCCGGCGAGACCGGCGAGGGCGTGCCGCAGCAGCCGGCTCCCGAGCCCTCTCCCCTGCAGGTCTGGGGCCACCACCAGCCTGCCGAGGTCGACGATCGCACCGTCCGCGGTGGTGACAAGCCGTACCGCAGCGACCAGTCTGCCTGCGCGCGTGCGTAATCCGAACGCATCGAGCGCGTCCGATGCCAGCTCGGCGGTCAGCTGATCGAGCGTCTGCGTGAGCGGCGGCAGCGCGAGATCCCCGTGCGCCTGCGCCTCGGTCACGTATGCGGCGCGCTGCAGCGTCAGGAGTTCGCCGGCATCGGGCGGGCCCAGCGTGACCTGTTCCACCGGGCCGACGGTGCCGCTCACGTCGGCGTCGAATCGCGCTCGCCCCAGGTCCACGCGACCAGCGTACGACCGCACCCGGGCGCAGCCCAGCCGGGTCAGGACGGCACGGACGGTGCCGGCCTGGTCGCGTCGATATCGGTCCGCGCCAACATGTTCAGCGCCGATCCGGCGAGCTCGTCCTCGATCCCCGGCTGTCTCAGCAGGTGCGGGATCCGGACCGAGTCGTCGATGAGGATGGTGGCGATCCGCACGAGCAGCGCGACCTCCGCACGTCCGGCGTCGGGACGGCACGCCGTGACCCAGTGCGCCCACTCGGCCAGGTGATCGTTTCTGGCGCGGATGTACTGCTCGGCCTCCCCATCGGGAAGCTGCGACCATTCGGTGACGGCCACGGCCACCAGGTCGGGGCATTCCGCGGCGACGGACGTGTAGCCCTCGACGAGGCAGCGCAGGACCTGCAGCGGCGACCCATCACCGTCGGCCTGAACCGCACGGAACGTCTCGTGCGCGATCCATTCCTGGTAGCGCCGCGTGAGCGCCACGAGGATGTCCGACTTCGCGGAGAAGTATCGATACACGTTGGGGCCGGCGATTCCGGCGGCGGCACCGATCTCGTTGACCCCGACGGACTGGAACCCGTTGCGTCGAAACGCGTCCGCTGCGGTCGCCAACAGCTGCTCACGTCGGGAGACCAGGCGACTGCCGGCCCCGCCGCGGCTCCGGCGGGCACCGTCCCCGGTCGCCCGGAGCTCGACCGAGGGACCGACGGGCGTGGCGATCGCGGCACGGCAGGCGGCGACCAGCAGGCGGTCGTACGCCGGGCGGGCGATCACGGCGTCGTGATGACCCGGGCTGGACAGGATCGCCAGCGCCACCCATGCCCGGATCTCGGCCCGCACCTCCGACAACTCCGGGGCCGCCGCACGGATCGCGCGCGCGAGCTCCAACGCCATCCCGTTGAGCCGGGCGCGGACATCCTCCAAGTCGTCGTCGGCGAGGTGGCGTGCCTCGCGCTGCCACAGGACCGCGAAATGCGGGCTGTCGAGCGACGCCGCCGCCAGGCGCTCGAGCCGGGCCTGCAGCCCGTCGGTTCGATCCGCTCCGCCCGCAGCGTCGACCGCGTCGAGGAACCGGCTCTGGCTGGTCCGGATGATGTGCGAGAGCAGCGCCTGCTTGCTGGCGAAGTGTCGATAGACGGCGCGGGCCGTGATACCGGACGCGGCGGCGATGTCCTCCATCCGGACCGAGTCGAAGCCGCGCTCGGCGAACAGCGCTCCCGCGTTGCGGGCGATCGTCTGCCTACGGTCACGCGGCCGACGGACGGCGCCAGGCGTCGCACCGTCGGTGGCCGCCCGCGCACCGTCGACTACCGCCCCGGCTGCCGCGTCGTCATCGATCGTTCCCACGCACCTCGTCGATTCTAATGTCCGTCACGCGCCGTTCGTCGCGGTCGTACGACGCAACCGGCGCTTGAGGATCTTACCTGCACCGGACATCGGCAGGGCGTCGACGAAGTCGACGCTGCGCGGCGCCTTGTAGCCCGCGAGCAACGTCTTCACGTGTGCACGCAGCTCGTCGGCGGTCGCCGTGGCGCCCGGACGGAGCACCACCACGGCATGCACCCGTTCGCCGTACGTCTGGTCGGGCATCCCGACCACGGCGCACGACTCGACGGCCGGGTGGCCGTACAACGCCTTCTCCACCTCGGCCGAATACACGTTCTCGCCGCCGGTGACGATCATGTCCTTGATCCGATCGACCACGAACAGGTAGCCCTCGTCGTCGAGGTAGCCGGCGTCGCCGGTGTGCATCCAACCGTCGCGGAGCACCGCAGCGGTGGCCTCCGGCTGCTTCCAGTAGCCCAGCATCACGTGTCCGCCCCGACTGACGATCTCGCCCACCTCACCCAGGGGCATATCGACACCGTCGACGTCGACGACGCGGACCTCGCTGTGCGGTGCGGCGCGGCCCGCGGAGAAGCGGCGGCTGGTTCCGCTGCGGTGCGTCTCCGGGTCGAGCAGGGTCGCGACCGGCGAGAGCTCCGTCATCCCGTACGCCTGTCCGAGTTCGACGTCCGGGAACAGGCGCAGCGTGCGGTCCAGCACCTCGGGCGAGATGGGTGACGCCCCGTAGTTGAACCGCTTCAGGCTGGACAGGTCGTGGTCGCCGAAACTCGGGTGGTCGATCAGCATCTGGATCATGGTGGGCACCAGGAACAGATCGGTGACCCGATGCTCTTCCACCGTGTCGAGGACTCGCCTCGCGTCGAAGCCCGGCACGATCACATGGGTGTTCCCGGCGAGCGAGTGCGCCGCCCACAGGCACAGGTCCGCGAGGTGGAACATCGGCGCGGAGTGCAGGAACCTGCCGTTCGGTGTGGTCCAGAATCCGGTCGCCGCGCACCCCAGCGCAGAGGTGACCAGGTTGGCATGACTGAGCATCACACCCTTCGCACGTCCGGTGGTACCGCCGGTGTAGAACAGCGCGGCGAGGGCGTCCCCGGAGCGCCGCGCGTCCTCGACAGGCGCCGAATCTGCAAGCAGCGTCTCGTAATCGATCCACTGCTCGGGGTGGTCGCCCGAGCCGACGTGGATCACGTGCCGCAGCCCGGGACATCTCGCCTGGATGGCTACGCCGGTTTCGACGTACGCATCGTCGACGAGGAGGATCTCGACCTCCGAGTCGATGAGGCTGTCGACGACCTCGATCTCACTCCACCGGGTGTTCACGGGCACCAGCACCGCGTCCGCCCACGGGACGGCCATCAGGTACTCGAGATAGCTGTCGGAGTTCCGTCCCATCATCGCCACCCGGTCACCAGGCTGGACGCCCAGTGACCGGAGGCCGCCCGCCAGCCGCGCGACTCGCTCGACGTGCTCGCGGAACGTGCGCTGCCGAGCCCCGTCGATGGTCGCGGCCCGGTCGGGGTACTGCTGCAGCGCACGGTGCAGCGGTTGGGTCAGATACACGGGCGCCTCTCCGATCTCAGCGGGTGGCGCTGATCATCGTGGCGACGATGGTCGCCGGCCGATCGGTGCGGTTGCTCCACGCGTGCTTGGTTCCGCGCTGGACCAACGAGTCCCCCACCCGCAGCACCACTTCCGAGTCCTGCAGCACGGCGACCAGCTCGCCCTCCACCACGGTGCACACGTCCACCGTATCCGTCGCGTGCAGGCCGACGATCTCGCTGTCGCCCTGATGCGAGTCGGCGCCGCCGATCGCGCTCATCGCCTCCTCGTAGCCCCCCGACGCCTGCCATTCGGCGTCCGGCGGGAAGCTCACCATGCGCACCAGGACCCCGCCTTTCGGCGGGTCCAGGGCGACGGTGCCGTTCAGCGTGTCCGCCGCGTCGACGGCCGGTGGGACCGCATCCACCTGCCATACGTCGGCGACGCTGAACGTCGGGGTCGCGGCGCGGGTGGTGGTGTTCGCGTCGGCGACGACTGTCGAGCGCCCGTCCGCGGTCGAGCCGGTGGTGACCACGCGGGCCTGGTAGTTCTCGAGGCTGCTCATCTGTTCACTCTCCCTTGAATGTGTTGTGTGGGTGTCGGATACGGTTCGGTGGGTCGGTATCGGGAAGGTCGTTCCGTCAGACCATGAACATCCCGCCGTTGACGTTGAGCGTCTCGCCGGTGATGTAACTCGCCTTGTCCGAGACCAGGAACGAGGCGACCGCCGCGATCTCTGCGGCGGACGCGAACCGTCCCATCGGTACTGCCGACCGGATACCGTCGAGTTGCTCGGACGAGTACGCGCCGAGCATGGGGGTGTCGATCATGCCGGGCGCGATGGCGTTGACGCGCACTCCCTGCCGGGCGACCTGCGCGGCGAGGGTCATGGTGAGTCCGATGACACCCGAGTTGGAGGCCACGTAGTTCGGCGCGGTGAGCACCGACTTCGTGCGTCCGGACATCGAGGAGATGTTGACGATCGCGCCGCCGCCGTTCGCGACCATGATCGGGACCGCTGCCCGGCACGTGAGGAAGTCGCCGCGCAGCTTGACGCCGACCACGCGATCCCAGTCCTCGACGGTGATGTCGGTGATTCCGCCCAGCGAGATCAGCCCTGCGCAGTTGACGAGCGCACGCAGCCGACTGCGGCCCGGGTACCCGGTGATCGCCTCTGTGACGGCGTCGGCGTCGAGGAGATCCACGGCGATCGTGTCCACCTC
The DNA here is from genome assembly GCF_039541155.1 of Tsukamurella soli. NCBI lineage: Bacteria > Bacillati > Actinomycetota > Actinomycetes > Mycobacteriales > Tsukamurellaceae > Tsukamurella > Tsukamurella soli. The sequence continues at coordinate 32,436 of NZ_BAABFR010000042.1, read as the reverse complement.
GGCCCCCGACTCCACGAGACCCTCCGCAGCGGCGTCGAGCGTGGCCTTGTCGCGGTCGAGCAGAGTCACGGCGTATCCGTCGTCGGCAAGCGCCTTCGCGCACGCTGCGCCGAGCCCTCCGCCCGCGCCCGTAATGATTGCCAGGGGCGACTTCTCAGCCATCTTCACACCCGTCTGTCGTAGTTGTGATGCACGCCACCGTGCTCCCCAACAGACGATAGCGTCTATTGACATGTAGGGCAATGGTCGAGAGACTTGCAGTTGAGAGTCAACATATTGCGATATCAGTCAAAGACATATGGAGGACCGATGCCCGCTCACACCAGCCGGTCGGCGGACGCTGAACTGGCGGCGCTCCACGATCTGGCGAGCCGGTTCGCCGCGGCCGCGGGGACGCCGAACGTCGATCAGTGGCGCCGGCAGCAGCATGTGGACCGCGCCTTCTGGCTCGAGGCAGGCGAACTGGGCCTCCTGTGCTGCGGGGTGCCGGCCGCGGACGGTGGCGGAGGTGGCACCGTCGCACACGACTTCGCCGTGCTGGACGCCCTCGTGCGGGCTGGGCTGAGCCCGGCCCCGGTGCAGGTGCACAGCGTCGTGGTCGCGCACTACCTGGTCCGGTACGGCACCGACGAGCAGCGCGCCCGCTGGCTGCCCGAGATGGCCGCCGGCCGGATGATCGGCGCCCTGGCGATGACGGAGCCCGACACGGGCTCGGACGTACAGTCGTTGAGTACGAAGGCGGTTCGCGACGGCGACGACTACCTGATCACCGGCTCCAAGACGTTCATCACCAACGGCGCGTGCGCCGATCTCGTGATCGTCGCGGCGTCCACCGACCCCACCAAGCGCGGAAAGGGCCTGTCGCTGTTCGTCATCGAGACGGCCGACCGCCCGGGCTTCTCGGTCGGGCGAACCCTGCACAAGATGGGACAACACGATTCGGATACCGCCGAGCTCCACTTCGACCGGGTCCGGGTGCCCGCGTCGAACCGACTGGGCGATGAGGGGCGGGGCTTCGCGATGCTGATGGGGCAGCTGCCCGTCGAACGCCTGCTCGTGGGTGTCACCGCCACCGCCGCGATCGAACACGCCGTCCAGATCACGACTCGATATGTCAACGAGCGCAAGGCGTTCGGCAAGCCGCTGATCCAGCAGCAGCACATCCGGTTCGAACTCGCCGAGTGCGCGACCCACGCCCGGGTGGCGCGCGCGTTCCTCGACGACTGCGTCGCACGGCTGCTGGCGGGCGACCTCGACGACACCACCGTCTCCATGGCGAAGTGGTGGTTCTCCGACCTCGAGGGCCAGGTGGTCGACCGATGTCTGCAGCTGTTCGGCGGCTACGGCTATATGGACGAGTACCCGATCTCCCGGATGTACACCGCCGCTCGCGCGCAACGGATCTACGGCGGCACCAACGAGATCATGAAGGAGATCATCGGGCGAACGCTGGTCGACCGGTGACCTGACCCGACCGCGCAGCCACCCCGACCCGCCCGATCACGAATCCCACGACCGACGCAACGAGGACCCCATGGACGCAGGACACGAGCAGCGGATCCGCATCGAACACCCCGCGCCGCACATCACGCGGGTGGTGCTGGCCAGACCGCAGAAACGCAACGCCCAGGATCCGGCGCTGCTCTACCAGCTGGACGCGGCACTCGCGAGCGCCGCCGCCGACGATGACGCCCGGGTGATCGTCCTGGCTGCGGACGGGCCCGACTTCTCCTCCGGGCACGACCTCTCGGCGCCGTTCACGCTGCCGGGCGCACCGACGGCCACCGTCGGCGGCGGTTTCGACGCGCCCGGCGTCGAGGGGCATTACGCGTTCGAGTGTGAGGCGTTCCTCGGTCTGTGCCGACGGTGGCGGGAGATCCCCAAGCCGACCATCGCACAGGTCCAGGGCCGCGTGATCGCCGGCGGGCTGATGCTGGTGTGGCCCATGGATCTCGTGGTCGCCTCCACCGATGCGACGTTCTCGGACCCGGTCGCCGCGTTCGGCGTGAACGGCGTCGAGTACTTCGCCCATGCCTTCGAGATCGGCGCCCGCAAGGCGAAGGAACTGCTGTTCACGGGTACCCCCATCACCGCGGCGGAGGCGTGCTCGTACGGAATGGTCAACACCGTCGTACCGATCGCCGAATTAGAGTCGGCCACAATGGAGTTGGCCGAACGTATCGCCTCCCGGCCCCCGTTCGGCATTCGACTGGCGAAGACCTCGGTCAACCGATCACAGGACGCCCAGGGACTGCAGCAGGCGATGGACACCGCGTTCGCCCTCCATCACGTGGGCCACGCCAACAACCTGGCGCGTCACGGCGCGCTGATCGACCCGGCCGGCGTGCCGCTGGTCAGGGGCCGGTGATGCGGCTCGAGGGTGCCTCGGCCCTCGTGACCGGGGCGGCTTCCGGCCTCGGTGAGTCGACCGCGCGGCGGCTGGCGGCGGCCGGCGCCCACGTCGTGATCGTCGACCGGGACGCCGGTGGCGAGGCTGTGGCCGAGAGCCTCGGCGGCAGCTTCGCCGCGGGCAGCGTCACCGACTCGGCGGCGGTGCAGCGCGCCGTCGACACCGCCTCCGCGGCCGGGCCGCTGCGAGTGGCGGTGAACTGCGCCGGCATCGGGGCGTCCGGTCGGATCGTCGACCGTGCCGGGCGGCCACACGACTACGACGCGTTCCGCCTCGCGATCGACGTGAATCTGGGCGGCACCTTCAACGTCCTCCGGGTCGCCGCAGCCGCGATGGCCGCCACCGAGCCGACCGAGAGCGGGGAGCGCGGCGTGGTCGTCAACACGGCGTCGATCGCCGGATACGAGGGTCAGGCGGGGGCGGTCGCCTACGCCACCTCGAAGGCCGGCGTGATCGGGATGACCTTGGCGGCCGCCCGCGACCTCGCCACCCACGCCGTGCGTGTCGTCACCGTCGCCCCGGGGCTCTTCTCGACCCCGCTCGTGAGCACCGTCCCCGAACCGACGCGGGACGTCCTCACCGACCAGATCGCGTTCCCGCCGCGATTCGGCCATCCCGACGAGTTCGCCGACCTCGTGATGGCGATCGTGGCGAATCCGTACCTCAACGGCGAGACGATCCGCCTGGACGCAGGGCTCCGCATGACGAAGAAGTGAGCCCGACCCGTCGGGATTCGATGATGCGGCGTGGTGGGCGTCGTCAGGTCCCGAGGAGCGCCTGAGCAGCGTGCACTCGAGTCGCAGCCGGGCGGACACCTGACCGCCGGCCACGCCTGAGACGCCGGGCGGGCGGCTCCGGTACCGCTGGGTTCCCCCGGGGCCGCCGACGCCACTAGAGTCCAGCGGCCGTCACCCCGCAGGGCTGGGATGCGACTGGTCTTCGAATCGGGCGAGTGACCGACTCCCCGGTGCGGGCACACGGTTCCGGATAGAGTCACTCCAGTTCTCAGGTTCGATGGGCTATCACTTCGAGCCGCAGGAAGAGCTGAAGGAAGATCTGAAAGGTCCCCATGAGGAAGTTCGCAGACCGTCGCGTTGTCGGTGTGGTCACCGCGATCGCCACCGTGTCGATCGCCACCGGCTGCAGCAGCCACGCCGTCACCGATGTCGCGGCGACGGCGAGCAGTGCCCCCACCAGCACGTCGGCCGCAGCAACCCCCCGTACCTCGACGCCCACGCGCCCCTCGGGCTCGCGCACCACCGTGCGCCCGGCCGCCTCGCGGACGGTCGTGCCCGCCGCCGGCTCTGTCACCCTGACGGGGGTCGGGGGCCGCGACGTGACCCTCACCGGTCCCATCGCCGCCCGATACGCCGCGGCGACGCCGGCGGAGAAGAAGCTTCTCGGCCTGGTGTTGACGGGCGATCACAACGGAGGCACGCGCGCCAGCGGTGTGGTGTTCCAGCAGTTCGAGGGCGGTGTGATCAGCGCGCGGAACGCCGATGCCGGCACGCCCGCATACTTGACCTGGGGCAAGATCCGCGACGCGTGGAACGTCGAACGCAACGCTGCGGGCGATCCGGTCACCGTCGGCGGTACCAACGGTTCCGCCGGCCCGCTCGGACCCGTCACCAGTGAAGAGACCACCACGGGTGTGGTGATGCAGACCACTTTCGAGCACGGCAAGGTCACCTACAACACCCAGACTCATCAGGTCCAGGTGACGGTGAACGGAAGGATCGTGCCGGCCGGCCTGTAGTGATCACGGCGACGCCGATACCTGCCGGTCCTTCACAGCGGGAAAGGCCGGTGACGAGTGTCGGCGCCCCTGTTGCCGCCGGCCGGCCGGAGGGCAGTGCGACTGTCGGGTAGGTGCCGCTTGCCCCGCCCCGCGCCAGGTAGTTGTCCGACGGCGAGCCGCCGCGATCGGGGGGCAAGCACCAGCCGAAGGGCCCTGATGCTCGATACCGCCCACCGAGCCCCACCGACGGCTACCGAACGGGTCGCGGATCATCTACTACGCGCGACCGCCGGAACCCCGATCACCAGTAGGGACACCACCGCGAAGAGTCCGGTCGTCGAGGCCGGTCCCAGCCCGAGCCCGTGGTGCGGAGCACTGACCAGGAACGCGCAGCCCGTGCCGAGCGGTCGGGTGAGGACGAACCCGCACCAGAACGTGGCTGCGGACACCCATGCAGTGCGCCGGTACGCGAATGCGAGGCCTCCGACCGCGCCGGCCCACAGTAGGACCTGCACCCCAGGGCACGTGATCAACAAGGGCGGCGTCATGTGCGTCACGGCGGTGCCGACCGCACCCGCTGCGAGCGCACACGCCCAGAAGCAGCGCTCCCGAGCGGCGGAGTCGACGCGACGCAGCGAGACGGTTCCGGCCGTGGCCTGCCACCCGACCACGAGCGCTACCAGGATCAGCATCCAGACCATCGCAACGATGGGGTACGACATCCCAAGAACGTGGGGGCCGTTCGCCGCCTCCGTTCCCGCGACGCCGACGGCGAGCATCGCCACCCAGAACCGCCACGGTCGGTATTGCGCCGCTCGCAGCTGCACGACCAGCGCCGTCGCCAGCGCCAGGACGATGCCCGCGGTGGTCACCACCCTGCCGAGATGGTCGAACAGGTAGTCCGGCCAGAACACGCACGCCGCGGTGAACATGGTCCTGATCACCCAGAACCGCGCGGTGATCTCCGGGACCCTGGTCACACCATCCCCTCCAGCCACACGCGCCCGACCGGGTCGGCCGTGTGCACCCACCCCATCGAGGCGCGATGGAAGGTCGCCGTGTAGGCCATCCGGCCGACACCCCACCCGCTTCCGGTGATAACTCCTACGACCTCCACCGCGGTGGCCCGGCTACCGCCTCGCCGCGTCTTGCTCGACAAGCTCGACTCTGTCCGCGGGAATCGCTCCGGGGAAGTAGCAGAACCCCTCCAGCGAAGTCACCAAGGTACCCGCCTCTACTCCGCGGACCCGCCACACATCGACCGGCCCTCCAGTGCTGTTCAAGTCGACGAAGAACCTCCACCCGGCTTCTCCGCGAGCCAGGAAGCAACCCTCCCTCTCGGGCTGACGGCTACCGGCGATCCCGCGGGCAGCACCCATCCGCCGCGGATCGAGGCCATGTGTCGCTATCGACTCTCGGTTCGTCGAGGAGCTCACGTGGTACCACCCTGTTTCGTCGGCCATCTCACCCTCCCGTTGCGAGGATCCCAACGTACGGCGCCGTGCCCTCCCTGCGCGTGCTCCCCACAGGGGCGCGCCTGGCACTCCAGAACACCACGCCCCGGCGAACCGACACGACGCACCGGATACCATCGGGCCTGCCGCCGTCCCGGTCGGCCCCTACATCGGCCGCGCCACGTCACGGCGCTTCACATGCACATCTCATCTCGGCAGGCAGTGTCCCCTCCCCCTCGGTGAACACGCACCGCCCACGCCCACCCCGCCATGGCTGGATGGGTCAAACGGGGTAGGTGATGCCGGTCAGTTCCTCGGAGATGGTCCAGAGCCGCCGCTGGTCCTGGGCGTCGTGGGACTTCTTGCTGGACGTTACGAGCCTGGGATAGCCGCGCATACGGGCGATGCCGTCCGGTCCATAGAACTGGCCGCCTTCCGCCTGAGGGTCGGTGGCGGCCCGCAGGGACGGCAGGGCACCGTGCTCAGCGTCCTGGGCGACCAATGGGACGATGACCTTGTCGAACAACGCCCGCACCAGGGGATCGGCGTTGCGGAACAGGTCGGTCGCGGAGCCCCCAGGGTGCGCGGCGAGGGAGATCGTGGGGGCGTTCGCCGCGGCCAGTCGGCGCTGCAGCTCGTAGGCGAACAGCAGGTTGGCGAGCTTGGACCGCCCGTACGCGCCCGGCCTGCTGTACTTCCGTCTCGACTGCAGGTCGTCGAAGTCGATGGAGGCCCGGCGGTGGGCCTCGCTGCTGACGGTGACGATGCGCGAGCCCTGCACCAGGAGGATGCGGTCGAGCAACAGGCCGGTGAGGGCGAAATGGCCGAGGTGATTGGTGCCCAGCTGCAGCTCGAATCCGTCCGCGGTGGTGGATTCAGGCGTCCACATCACACCGGCGTTGTTGACCAGCAGATCGATGCGGTCATAGCGGGCGCGCAGTTCGCGGGCCGCCGTGCGGATCGAGTCGAGCGAGCTCAGGTCGAGCTGCTGCACCGTGACCGCGGCACCCGGTGACTCGGCGGTGATCCCGGCGGCTGCTTCCTCGCCTTTTTCAAGATCGCGCACCGCGAGCACGACGTGCGCACCGTGCGCGGCGAGTGCGGCGGCGGTCTGGAAACCGAGGCCGGCGTTGGCACCCGTGATGACGGCGGTCCGTCCGGTCTGGTCGGGAATGTCGGATGCGGTCCAGTCGGCCTTGCTCATGGAGGCTAATGTAGACGGAGGCAACAATGCTGTCAATGCCAACATTGTTGTACGGTAACGCTATGGCGTATCACCACGGGAACCTGCGGTCCGAGCTGCTGGCCCGCGCCGAACTGGTCCTGGCCGACGGCGGCGTCGAAGCGCTCTCGCTGCGCTCGCTGGCGCGGGACATCGGGGTCTCGCACGCGGCACCCGCCCGGCACTTCCCCGATCGGCAGGCGCTGCTCGACGCGCTCGCGGTCGAGGGCTTCGCACGGCTGGGCACCACACTGACGGCGGCCTCGTCCGGCAGCGAGGCGTTCGAGGACCGGCTGACCAGGACTGCACTCGACTACGTCCGGTTCGCCACCGACCACCCCGCACTGCTGGACGTGATGTACACCCGCAAGAGCCGCGGTCCGTCAGCCGACGTACGCGCCGCCTCCGACGCGTGCGCGGCGATCCTGCTCGCCCTCCTCACAGACAGCGATGCGGCGATCGACGATCCGGAACGATTCGGCGTGATCCTGCTCGCCTCCCTGCAGGGCATCGCCACACTGGCCGCCAGCAACACACTGTCCCCGGCACACGAGCCCGACCGTCTCGCCGCCGACACGGTCCGGCGTCTCCTGCGCGGCTCACGCACACGCTGAGCGGCCCGCACCCAGCCCTGATCCACCGGACGCACCAGGTGAAGGATCGGTTCCCGAAGTCGCCCCATGCCAGCCACCTCGCTTGAGTAAGGGCACGCGACCCGCCCCCAGCCGCCCGCGTATTGTCACTGGCGAAGCTCACATTCTGCATCGCGGCCTAGCCTTGGAGGCCGAGCACCCTGGTGTGCACGTCTGAAGCCGCGAGTGCGACGAACTGGTGTGGATCGAGGAGCCGGGTGATGGGATCAGCTGACGACGTGGATCTGTCCGTACCGAGTGTCGCGCGGGTCTACGACTACTTCCTGGGTGGTGCGCACAACTTCCCGGTGGACCGGGAGATGGCCCGGCAGGTGATCGCCGCGCAGCCCGATGTGATGCGGATCGTTGCGCAGAACCGGCTGTTCCTGCAGCGTGCGGTCCGGTTCCTCGGCCAGCAGGGGATCCGACAGTTCCTCGACATCGGTTCGGGGATCCCTACGGTCGGGGCGACGCACGAAGTTGCCCGCGCCGCCGGACCCGGCAGCAGGGTCGTGTACGTCGACCTGGACCCGGTCGCGCTCGCGCACAGCGCGACCGTGCTGGACGGGCAGAGCGACGCGATCATCATCGACCGGGATCTACGGCGCCCGGGCGAGTTGCTCGCCGACCCCGAGCTGCACCGGCTGCTGGACCTGGACCAACCGATCGCGATCCTGGTGCTCTCGCTGGCTCATTTCCTGTCGGACACGGACCAGCCGGCGACCATCTTCTCGACGTTGCGTGACGCGTGCGCCCCGGGGAGCTATCTGGCTGTCTCGGCGGCGAGCAGGGACGACAACGAGACGGTAGCGGCCGAGGTCGAGGGCGTCTACGCCCGCACCGCGGAGCCGATGTACTTCCGCACCCGCGACGAGTTCGCCTCGCTGTACTTCCCCGGCTACGACCTCGTCGAACCGGGGCTGGTGCGGGTGCCGCTGTGGCGTCCCGCCTCGCCGGCGGACACCGGCACCGACCCCGAGCACTTCCCGGGATACGCGGGGGTAGGTCGTCTGGCGGGCGCCGTTCGGTGACCGGCGGGCAGCCGCCGGCCCCGCAGTTCGATCCCGAGGCCACGGCCCTGGCGTGGGCGATGGCGGTCACCGAGACCGGCTACACCGGTACCGGCGTGAGCGGGCACCTGGAGCCGCTGCGCCTGCTGCTGACCGTTCTGCACGAACAGTGGCACGCCAACGCGCCGGACGTGGACCGGATCGCCGCCGTCGGTAAGGAACTCGTCGCCCGGGGGTGCACCACCCCGGAAGCACTGGCACGGACCCTCGACGTGATCTCCCACGCTTTCGGAGCGAGGTGCGACTGCGCTCCCCGGCCCGGCCCGGCGGCACCTGCACGACTCGCGGTTGTGCTGTCCGGAGTCGCGACCGGATTCACGCAGGCACTGCGGGATCGCATCCTGGCAGAGCAGTCCGACATCCACGCCGCCGTCGACGCCGCCCGTCGACGTGCGGTCTCGGCCTACCACCTGTCGGAGGACCGCTTCCGCACCGTGTTCACACAGTCCCCGATCGGCATCGTCATCACCGATGACGGCGGCGTCGTCACCGACAGCAACCCCGCCGCCGAGGTCATGTTCGGATTCGCGGCCCCGGGGCTGCGCGGGCAGGCCGTCGCACGGTTCTTCGTCGACACGCGGCACACCCGCGACGGTGCCGTGCCCGGCGCCGATACCGACTCCGCCGCTGTCGCGGACGGCGAGCACGAACTCCGCGCCGAGGACGGCCGGACCTGGTGGGCCGATGTCCTGGTCCGCGAGGTCGACTCCCCGGCAGCCGACGGGCACCACATGTACCTACTGACCGACGTGACAGAAGCCAGACACCGACGGCAGCGCCTCGAATACGAGGCCACCCACGACACGCTGACCGGACTCGCCAACCGCGCCCACGCCTACCGCCATCTGAAACAGGCTGTCGCCGCCGAATCACATCAGCGGGGTCGCGGAGCTGTTGTCCACCTCCTGTACGTGGACCTCGACGACTTCAAACGCATCAACGACACCCACGGACACCGCGTCGGCGACCGTATCCTGCAGGTCACCGCCGACCGCCTCCGCGCCATCACGGGCGCCGAGGACATCGTGGCGCGCATCGGCGGCGACGAGTTCCTCATCATCACGACGACCGATCGGCTCGATTCCCTCGCCCGACGGGTCGACGAGGTGCTGCACGAACCCGTCGATATCGACGGCGCCGAACTGCGCGTGGCCGCGAGCACCGGCACCACCGTGGGGCATCCCTCCGACTCCCGCGACATCGAGAGCATGCTCCACACCGCCGACCTCGCCATGTACGCCACGAAGAGGCGGCGCCGAGGCGGCACACAGCCGCGAACCTGAACACTGAGCGATCGGCTCAGTCGGTGGGCTCAGCCAGTGAGGTACGACCGCTCCCGGGCCGGCAGTGCCGCTATGTCCGGCGGCAGAGTCGACACGTCGTCGACGTCCTGATCCTGCTCGTCGCACACATCGGCTCGAACGCGGCGAGCTGGTGTCGTATCGACCATCACCGAGGCGGAACGTCCCAGCCGGAGCCGGCTCGGGTCACCCCGATACGGCGGGCTTCCGCGCCCTGATGAAGATCTGCGCAGCCAGGAACCTGCTCGCCGGCGTGCGACTAAGCGCACGGATGACGGCCAGCCGCCGCCGCGATGACGTCCAGTAGCTGTGTTGCACGGTCTCGATCGTCAGTCCCGCGCTGTCCACGAGAGCACGCGCATCCGCCTCGGTGAACCACCGCAGGTGCGTTGCATCGAAGATCCCCTGGTCATCGCGAGGCCAGCTGCCGCCCACGACCACACGCTTGAGCGCCGGCCAGTACAGCACGTTCGGCACACTGATGACCACGCAGCCACCCGGAGCGAGCAGCGTCGCGACGTCCCGCATCACGCTCCACGGGTCGACCATATGCTCCAGTGCATCGGCCGCGATCACGCAGTCGAACGGAGCCTGCAGAGGCGCAGGGCCGCCGAGGAACTCCTCGGCCGTCGCGCAAGCGACATGGTCGAGACGCGTCCGCGCCTCCGCCGCGTACGTCTCATCAGGCTCCACGCCGACGACACTGGCCGGCTGTCGGGCTTTGAGTGCCGCGCCCAACGAACCTGTGGAACACCCGAACTCCAACATGTTCCTGGCATCGATCGGAACGAGCGCCTGGACGTCGCCGCGCGGAGTTTCATAACCGTGCTCACGACTGACTCGCAGGACACTCGAATTCGGAATACAGCGAAAGTACAGGAAAAATTGTCCCGAAAGGGCCCGATTCAGGCGTATCGGAGTCATCCCGTCTGCCGCCCCGAACGCACTCAGGCCGCGAACAGCCGCCGCAACGCTCCGACATCGTCGAGCACATCTGGGCCACATCGAGCCACAATGGCGCCACCTCCACGCCGGGGCGGTGACGACCCGCTCCGACCGCGTGGCAGACAAGCCCCTGTCGTCCCGACACGACCGGCTGCGCAAGTGACCGCGAGCCGCATGCCGCAGCCGGCCGCGTGCCCGGTACCGGCGCGCCGGGCACCGCGGTGGCGGACCGGAAGAGTTCGACACCATACATCCATTCCTGGCATGAAGCACGCTCCCCGGGCCTCGAACCACAGCGCAATACCATGGCCGCCAGTCAGTTTCACGCTTCGGGGCCGAACGTCGGTGAGTAGCTGATATACCCACAGGGTTGTTCTAGGGGCTCGCGCGCAGCCCTCGATTCCTTCGACGGAGGACTCCGATACGACTGTTCCGGTGGCGTGGACGAATACGATCGCGCAGCGCTTCTCGCGGCCCATCACGGTCCTCACGCTCGGCGACAGCCGGGCGAACGGATGGCGGAACACCCCCGACGTCGGCGTCACCGACCGCAACCAGCTGTTCGGAGATCGCGTCGCCCAACTGTTGCGCGCGCATCTCGGGCTCCCCACCGGGGGCCGGGGCTGGATCCCGATGAGTCTCGACGGCTACTCGGTGGACGGCACCGGTGGATGCGATTACCCGCTGCCCACACAGGACGGGAACGTGGTGGTGCCCGACTGGGCCGAATCATGGGCGAACGTCCCCGGCGCCCACAGTCTGCTGCTCGACGACGACCCGATCCGGATCCCGATCGGAGCGGGCTGCACAAGCGTCGAGTTCTACGGCGTCAACACCAACCCCGGCGGCTGGACCGTGACGATGACCGGCGAATCCACCGGCACAGCGACCGTGACGAACGCCGACTCGCCGTACATCAACATCTCCAGCGGCAGTCTCGCCGCCCCCGGCAGCTGGGTCGAACTGCAGTGCACAACCCTTCCCACCGGGAACGACTGCGTCGCCTTGGGATGCATCGAATACGCAGGGGACGAGGACTTCGGGATCCGTCCCCTGACCTGGGGGGTGGCCGGAATCACCGCCGTATCCGCCCAGAGCTGGGTCGGCGACACCATCAACAGCAAGCTCTACGACGCACTCGGCGGTGTGGACCTGGTGATAGTCGAACTGGGCGCCAACGACGCCGCCGACGACAGCACACCGGCCGACGTCACCGCTGCGATCACCAACATGACGGGGGCAGCGCCGCTGTCGGTCGTACTGACGGCGCCCCCGGCCAAATACACCGACGAAGACGACCTGCCCGAATGGTCGACGATCAACGAGGCGATCGCGGCAGCCGACTACACGTGGCTGGTGGACCTGGCCGCACGCGGCCAGTTCGCCGACGCCATCATCGAGGCGCTTCCCAGCTGACCCCGAGCGTCGCCCTGTCCGGCGACGGCGCACGAGACCGGAAGGTCGTCAGCAACACGAAGACGCCAGGCCAGGGTCGACGCACCCGCCCGCCGTCACGCGTCGCACACCTGCGGCGCAGCCAGGAATCCCTGCCCACCGTCCTCGTGCAGCGGTAGGCAGTCGAGGCAGTTGTTCCACACCCCGAACTCATGCGCTCGCAGCACCTCGCGCCCGACGTCGTCGGTCATGATCCCGACGCCGTACCTCTCGCGCTCGCACCACACCTGGATCTCACCGCCTCGCCGCACATACCCCACCAGGTCGGCCTGCGTCGTCCACACCGGTACCTCCGTCGGCACACGGGACGGAACCCATGCGTAGGCGACGGAGAACCAGGGCGTGACGGGCCGACTGCTTGACACCATCCTCGCGACTAGTTCGATCACGAGACGGGAGGTTACGACGCGGGGACGCTCCGGGCGCGCCAACCGGTGACGGCCGCGGCGGTATGCCCAGACCTGTCATCTGAACGAACCAAATACGTGGGCATCGTGGACGTTTCCGCGGCACCCCCGGTGCGTAACGGTTCGGTACCGACAATATCTATGAGTGGCGCGGGCTGGAGTGCGCGCCCGCGACTACGTACGGGCGACGACCGGTGGCACACGCCGGCGTTGTTGCTTCAGCAGCCGCGCACCTCGTGGTCATAGCCGACGTCGTGGAGATACCAGACGCCGTCAGCCGACGCGAGTTGCACGGTGACCTCCCACGCTACGGGCGCCTGTGTGGTGTCCACGGCCAGCACGTGCAGGTAGCGGGTGGAGGTGGAGCAGACGCCGCTGGTCGCCGTGCACCACGGCCGGGTCTTCTATGTCAAGAGCCGGTCCGCGGGCCTGGATCGGGGTGTAGGTGGCCATGGCCAGCCAGATGGCACCGGTGAACCGGGTGGTTAGCCGGCGAGCCGCAGGCGGTGAGCACGAGCGGGAGGACGAGCCCGACGATGAGCGCTGTGGCGACTCGCTTCATGGTTCCCCATGTCTACAAAGCGGTTCGGTGAGGCGAGCCCGGCATCCGGGTCAGCTTCCCGGTGACCGCACGATGGTCACCCCCCAGGCGGCTGAGCGCCGGCACGACGTAGGTCGCGACTGCGGCGCCGGAGTCGTTGTCCCCGCTGAGCACTCCGTTCACGCAGATCCCGCCCGCATCGACGGCCGCGAACACCGGCGCTCCACCGTCTCCCTTCTCGACCGACGGATCGTCCCACCGGATCGTGGAGGTGTCGACAGCGGTCAGCGGACCGCAACTGATGCCGCTGTGCGCCCCGTACAGGCAGATCGGTTTCCGACGGGGAGCCTCGCCGTTGGTGCCGGCGATCGGCTCGGTCTCCGCTCCCGTGCCGGCTGTTGCAGCAGGGACCGCGGCGAGGTTCAGGGGCAGCACACACCCTCGACAGGCCGCGGTCATTCGCTGGTGAGCTCGCGTAGAGCTTGAACGTGCCCGCGGTACGCCTCGGTGCCCGTGTCGGTCAGCCGGACCCACAGGCGACGCGAGTCGAGCTTGTCAGGACGGGTGCTCACGTAACCGGCCTCGGCCAAACGGGCGACGTGCTTGCTCAACGTGGGCGGGCTCACCTCCAGCGCCTTCGCGAGCAGGTCGAACCGCACCTCCTCAGCCACCGTCAGCGCCGCGCACAGCATCAAGCGCTGGCGAGGGTGGATGAGGTCATCGAACGCCGACTCGGGTGCGCTCATCGCCGCCCACGCGGAAGACGGTCGAGGATCCAGTCATAGCCCCCGGGGATCGCCAGGTATCCGACCACGAGGACCACGAACGTCAGCCCGACACACAGCGAAGTCCCGGGCGTGACGAGATGGCGCACCACCCCGGCGAGAACGGGCGCGATCAACCCGATGACGATCGCCTTCGTCGGGTGCGCGTATCCGGAGGTCCGCAAGGCTCCCCGCCGACTGAGGCCGACTATGAGCACGACGAACAGACACACCAGCACGGCGTCCACGATCCAGCCGGACGTGTTCCCGGATCGTCCCTCGTTGTCGATCATCGCGAACGCGCCCGACACCACCACGATGACGGTGTAGCGGACCCAGGTCGGATTCAGGACCCGGCGCGTCGCCCGCCGGGCCGCGGCGATGTCGGCGAGAGTGCCCTCAGGCTCGTTCGTTTCCATACCGGCAACATATCTGTTCGTTGCCAGCACGGCAACGAACAGGGCGACTCATCCCCCAGGACCCACATCCGCTGCGCCGACCCACGCGAACGAGTGAGCGCGAAGGCGCGGTCGCCAGGAGGTCTTCGTTCACTTCAGAAGCCCGTAGTGCGCCGATCACATGATCGAGCTACAGATACCGACTCGTCCGCGACCTCCCGAACCGTAACGGTTCTCGGCCCCGACGTCTTCACGCGCGCAGCTCCGTCGTCGGCTAGGTGCGCGTGTCGGTCACGGCGGGGCATCATCCGGCTCAGCCGCCAACGCGCGGCCGCCGTCGACCTCCAGTCTGTCGCGCCCGTTCCGTTTGGCCTCGTAGAGGGCGCGGTCGGCACGTTCCACGAGATGTTCGACGGCGACGTCCGGATCGCTCACGACGGCATCGGCCGGCCACACCGCGAGCCCGGCCGATGCGGTGATCGGGCCCGCCGCCCCGCCGAGGTCGGGATCCGGGCCGGTGACCGCGGCGCGGATCACCTCCGCGAGGCCGACGCCGCCGGCAGGCAGGATCACCGCGAACTCCTCTCCACCGAGGCGTGCAGCGACGCCGGCGCACGCGTCGGCCGCACGCGCCAGCTGCGCACCGACTGCGCGGAGGCAGTCATCGCCCGCGAGGTGACCGAACCGGTCGTTGTAGTCCTTGAAGCGGTCGACGTCGAGTAACACCAGTGCAGCCCCGCGGCCGGCGGCCAGTTCGTCGCGGAGCGCGGCGATGAACGAGCGCCGGTTGGGCATCAGGGTCAGCGGGTCGGTCAGGCTCAGCGCGGCGAGTTGCCGCGACCTACTCCAGTCCAGACGGCGAGACCGCTCCAGCTGGTAGGCGAAACGGACGGAGACGGACGCCATCACGATCGCGGTGAGGATCGCCAGGAACTCGTTTCCCGTCATCCGGACGGTCGCCACCTCGCACACGACGACCGCCGCCGTCAACGCTGCCATCGAGGGGACCAACAGGCTGCAGGCGATCCGCACGACACACAGGCTCAGCAACACCGACACCGGCATCAGAAACGGGACCAGGTTCAACCCCCGCGGGGTCTCGATCGCCCGCTCGAACATCTGAGCAGTGAGGATGACCGCCACGCAGCCGACGTATACCGGTGACGACCAGCGGTACACGCGCGACCACGAGGCCGCGATCAAGGCGACCGTCGCCGCGGGCATCAACCCGACGCCCAGGATCAACCGACCGACGGTGACCGCCCCGGGAGGGACCTCGAGCAACGGTTGCTGGAAGGCGAAGATCGCCGCGCAGACCACCAGCAAGCCGACCATGATGAGGCGCCGCACCCGGCGTCCCTGGACCTCGAACGCCCTGCGGAAGCGGGTCTCGTCGTCGCGTCGCTGGAAGCGCAGCCCCCAGATTGTGGCATGCAATGCCGGCCCGTCGGCATCGGGAGCCGTCGCGATCGACGTCGTCGACCCGCGCAGGTCGGCGGCGGTCACCACCGTGCGATCGTGCACGATCATGTCTCGGCCCGACGCCTTCGCCCGGTACAGCGCCTGGTCGGCCCGATCGACGAGCGCACGGATCACCCCAGGCCACAGGTCCGGCGACAGCGAGGCCGGAGCACGCAGTTCGGCCGTCCCCGCCGACACGGTCACCACGCCCGCGCCCCCCGACCGGGTGATCCCCAGCCGACCGACCGCGCCGCGCAACTGCTCCGCACGGTCACGAGCCGCCTCGGGGTCCACTCCCCGCCACAGCACCGCGAACTCCTCGCCCGCGTACCGGGCCGCGAACTCATGCGCGCCGTCGAGTTCATCGCGCAGGACGGTGCCGATCGCGCGTAGGCAGGCATCACCGGCCGGGTGACCGAACTGGTCGTTGAAGGCCTTGAACTCATCCACGTCAAGGATCGCGATCACGAGCGGAGCCCGCGCCGCCGGCGAGCCGAGCACGTCGATCAGGGTCTGCTCCAAGTGTCGCCGGTTGGGGAGACCGGTCAGCCCGTCCTGCCTCGTCAGTTCGTCCAGCTCACGTTGTCGCAGCCACGCAGCGCGGCTGCTGTTCTCCAACTCGTGCGCCGACGCCAGAGACACACAGACGATACCGACCGAGGCTGTCAGATCGAACAGCGCCGAACTCGTCACCGCCAGCAGGGTCAGCTCGGCGACCATGATCCCCGACAGACCCAGCAGGATCGCCGGTACCAGCAGGGCGAAGCGGATCTGCGCCACGATCAGACTCATGAGGATGCATACCGGCACGATGATCGGCAGAGCATCGATCCCATGCCGCAGGCTGACGATGCGTACCGTCATCATGCACGCGACGTCGAGGTACGCCGCGATGATGAACATCGCCGCCGACCACCGCCGCATCGGACTCTGCGCGCCGCTCAACCACCGCAACACCACCGGGATCCCCACCCCGACCAGTAGCAGCGGAGTCCACGCCAGCAACGCGCCGGGAACGTCGAGGAAGTACGTGTGGAAGATCAGGACGACCGCCACCCCGACCAGCATCACGATCCACAGCTCTGAACGCAGGCCCCGGCCCTCGCGATCGAACGCGAAGGAGAACTCCCGCCCGAGATCCCCACCGCGGCTCCGCATCGCGCGAACGACGAACCGCGTCGGCACGCGATATCGCCACCCGTCGCCCGACCGCGCCGGCGCCGGATCACTCCCCACGGCGCCAACTATAAGGCCGCCACCGGCCCCGTTCTCTCCAGACTCCCGGGCTCAGGCCGCATCCACGGCGACGGTCGGTCCTCGCGCTACCACGCGACGGTCCGCACCTGTCCCCGGTCCGGGTCCATCGCCGTCGCCCTCCCCGCCGTGGTCCACCCACTGAGCGGCAGCACCCCTCCATCCCACCCGCGCCCCGAGCGCGTCCGCCGACAACGCCGCCCCGGCCGCCGGCCACTCCCCCGCGGAGTGCACCGCCTTCGGTGGTCCATGCCGCGCAGGATCGCAGGCGGGTCGGACATGTCGTTGCCGCAGCCGCGGGATGCGGTACCTGATCGGCTGGGCGAGCGGTTCGAGCGCGACGGCATCGGGCTGGTCTCGATCACCGAGCAGATCGACACCAGCACCGCAGCGGGGCGGTTCGGTAGCCGGCCGCCCGCGCTCACCAAGGAGCAGCGTCGGCACGCCCAGCTGCTGCGCGCTGGGAAGGTGTCGGTGGACGCGATCACCGCGAGTCGCGGATGCTCGCGGACGACGGTGCACCGGGCACTGGAGGGATCGGCGTAACACCGGGCGAGGACAACTGCCCGCTGAGCAGCACCGATGGCCCGATCGGACGCTGCGTGTTCCGTCAACGTCTCAGCCGGTTACGAGCCCGGCGATGCGGCTGATGAGCGTGCGGAGCATCGCTGGGCGGTCGAGTGGGCCGAGCCGGAGGTAGTCCGCGCGCGCCGGCTTGGCGAGCGTGGCGACGCCGTGCAGGGAAGCCCAGAGCAGCCACGCATCGATGTGGGGATCGGTGCTCGTGCTGACACCCGCTTCGACGCATTCCTGGATCGTGCTTTCCACCACGGTGAAGGTGTCCACCGCGTTGGCTGCATAGCCGGTCGCTGCGAACATCAGCCGGTAGCGCGCCTTGTGGTCCCAGCCGAACTGAACGTAGGCACGCCCCGCAGCCATGAGGGCGTCGCGGGGCGTGTCCTCGGCGTCGATCGCAGACTGCACCGCGTCGCGGAGTTCGTCGAAGCTTCGCGCGAGGACGGCCTCGATGAGCGTCGCTAACTCGGCGAAGTGCGGGTAGATCGAGGGTGCGCTGATGCCGGCTCGGCGTGCAATGCCCCGGAGGGTGAGCGCGGCGGCGTCCTCGGTCTCGTCGATGAGAACGACTGCGGCATCGAGGATCTCCTCACGGAGGCGCACCCCGTTCCCGCGCCGATTGCGTACCCGCTCGGTCGGCTTCGCCGCCGAGGTCTTTACAGCCGAAGGCTCACCATCTATAGTCATACGTGTGTTAGTTTACACAGGTTAGCCGAATGGGTCGAGGTCCGTACATGGGCACGTTGTTGCGCGACGACCTCTTCGAGGCACAGCTCCTGCGCGCGCTCGGGTACGCACCGTACGGTGGCGCCGACGTCGCCGAATGCCTCTCTGTCGCACGTCGCATCTCCGGAACCAGCCTCACCAGTTGGCACGACGAGTGGTCCGCTCAGGCCGCGAGGGTGCTTGCAGGAGCAGAAGAAAGCGCGTCGGCCGGGAACGTGGCGAGCGCACGGAGCGCATTCTTCCGCGCGTCGAACTACTTCCGGACAGCCGGCCTGTTCGCGATGGGAACTCCCGTGGACCCGCGTCTGATCGCCGCACATACACGCGAGGTGGAGGCCTTCCGCCAGGGCGCCGCGCTGCTCGCGCATCCGCCGACGATCGTCCAGGTTCCCTATGAAGGCTCGTCATTGCCGGGATACTTCTTCCCCGCCGCGGACGACGACGAACCTCGTCCCACGGTGATCCTGACGAACGGCTACGACGGCACCGCCGAAGAGTTGTACTTCACCAACGGTGCCGCCTCACTCGAACGCGGTTACAACGTGCTGGCGTTCGACGGCCCGGGCCAAGGAGCGATGATCCTCGACGACGGCGTGCCGTTCCGACCCGACTGGGAGAACGTCATCACCCCCGTCGTGGATTTCCTCGAACAGCAAGTCACGGTCGCCCCGAAGCGGATCGCGCTCATCGGACTGAGCTTCGGCGGCTATCTGGCGCCCCGTGCCGCGACCGTCGAGCACCGCCTCGCCGCCTGCATCTCCGACTGCGGCCCCTACGATCTGTTCGACGCGACAGCAAGCCGGCTCCCGGGCTTCCTCGCCAAGCAGCTACCTGACGGAAACCCGGCACTTCTTCGGCTCCTGGACCGTCTCGTAAAGGGTGTCATGGGTAGGCCGACCGCCGGGTGGGCGCTGAGGCGCAACCTCATGGTCCACGGGCTCACCGACCCCATGGAGTTCTTCCGCCTCGCCCCTCAGTACACATTGAAGGGCATCGAGGACCGGATCCAATGTCCGACATTCGTCTGCTCAGCCGAGAACGACGACCTCAGCATCAACGCCCCGAAGCTCCACCACGCGCTCACCTGCGCGAAGGAGTACGTCCAGTTCGCCGCCGCCGATGGCGCCGGGGAGCACTGCGAAAGCGGGGCCCGAACCCTCTTCCACCGTCGAGCGTTCGACTGGCTCGACCATATTGTCTTCCCGCCTACCCTGTAGCTGCCCGACCCCGCTTCGCGATCGTCCTGTCGGCGACCCATCCGCAGCCGACAACACGATCCGCGCTCGCTTCGGCACACCGGCAGCACCATCGACGACCGCACCCACCTCTCCACCACCTCCGCTCCGCGACGGACAGAGGTCGCCGCCTTGTCCGTTCCAGAGGTAAGGGTCGTCTGGATCCCCTATCGGAGGGGCTCGCGGACGCCACCGAGCAGGTTCATGGGGTCGGCCAGTCGGCGGGCCAGCGGACGGCGTCGGCTGTGAGCGGCGGCAGAGATTCGGCGGGCCATCGAGCATCGGCGGGTTCGGTGACCATGGTGAAGCGACCGTAGTCGAACGGTACGCCGCTCGCGGGTTCGATCGGGATCAGTCGCTCCCGCAGTCCCTGCCCGTGCAGCGTGAGGGCTCGGTGGTGACAGTACGGGTTGTTGCCGCGACGCCCGAACAGGGTGTGCGCGGTCCATGAGCACCCTCCCCGGCAGGTGTCGCCGTACTCGCAGGTCTGGCAGAAGCCCCACAACCCGTCACGGGCCCGACCCGGCGCGTGCACGTTGAACGTCAGCTCCGGCGCCTCCGCTTTGATGTCGGCGAGGCGCCGGCTGCGGATGTTCCCGCCGGTGTACGGGGCAGACGGTAACGATGGGCAGCCCTTCACGGCACCGTCCGCCTCGATACCGAGAGTGCTGATCCCGGCCTGGCACCCGTGCCAGGACCCCGGCTCGTCCCGGAATCGCAGCAACCGCTCGTCCGGTCCGTGGTACCCGAGGCTGTTGGCGGTGTACACCTGTATCCCGTCGACGATCGAGCGGCGGGCGATCCGCGCGAGGACCGGGAAGACCACCAGCAGTTCGGGCGGCTGCAGCAGCAGTTCGGGGTGGTCGGCGGCGTTGCCCATCGGAACGGTCAACTGCAACTGCCAGGCGATCACCCCGGCATCGGCCAGCACCTCGTACAGTTCGGGGAGGTCGACCGCCGTACTGCGGTTGACCTGGGTGTTGCACGCCACCGCCACACCTGCGTCGTGCAGGTGCCCCGCCGTCTGCAGACACGAACGCCACGACCCCGCCCGTCCTCGCAGCGCGTCGTGGGTGGCCTGCATGCCGTCGATCGAGATCGATACCTGCCTGATCCCCGCGTCGCGCATCCCGCGCGCCATCCCGGCGCTCACCCGGTACCCACCGGTGGTCACGGTGCATCGCATACCTCGGCCGGTGATCGCGGCCGCGATCTGCAACCAGTCTCGGCGCAGGAACGCCTCACCACCGATCAGCGTCACCTCCTCGATGCCGACCTCAGCAAACTGGTCCACCACATCCAGAGCCTCGGCGGCGGACAGCTCGTCCGGACGGGCAGTGCCCGCCCGTGACCCGCAGTGTGCGCACGCCAGATTGCATGCGAGGGTGAGTTCCCACACCGCGTACGTCCGCCGCAGCCGCGGCCGTGGCGCCGCGCTCACTCCGGCCTCCCAAGATGCAGCCACCGTCGCCAGCCTGTGCGCGGGCGATGCTGCTCGGGCCGGGCGGGTAACGGCGGTGGCCCTCCGTAGACCGGGAACGGCGGCCACGGCTCGTCACGAACGATCACCGGCGGAGCACCGTACACCGTGGCCGGTGGCAGTGGCGTGTCCGACACCGGATTCGGCGCGGACGCAGCACCACCGGTGGACGCGGCAGCATCCCGCCGTTCGATCGCATCGCGCCGGTACGCGGCGGCGTCGAACGGTACTTCCTGCGGCCGCGCCGAGGGGCCGGCATGCCACGTGACCGTCGGTGTCGTGTCGTCATCGGGAGCTGCGCCGATCTCGGTGTCGATCACCGACTTCGCCGCCGCCACGGCGGTGTCGGCTGTGGTGTATCGGCCTACCTCCACCGCACGGAAGGTGACCACGTAGTAGCCGGAGCGGGGCAGCCGGACGCCCTCGGTCGGGCGCTCCGGGTCTGGGACCGTACGCGCGCCCACTCGCTGGAGGGCATCGACGAACGCGGTGCACGACGGGTAGCGCTCGGACGGATCCTTGGCCAACGCCCGCACCAACACCTCGTCCACGCCGGGCGGCAGGTGGCTTGCGCGCAGCCGCGCCGACGGCGGCCGCCTGGCGATGTGGCTGTTCCTGACGTCGTTCACCCGGTCGGCGACGAACGGCGGGGCACCGGTGAGCAGGTGCATCGCCGTGCAGCCGAGCGAGTAGACGTCGGCGCGGTGGCCCAAGGCACCGCCGCGGAGCGCCTCCGGACTCGCGAACGACACCCAATCGACGAGGTGGGTCGGCCAGCCGTCCAAGGACCCCAGCCCGACGACCGCGGTGAGCGCCAACGCGCCGTCCGGCCCGAAGCCTCCGACCTTGGCCGTGTACCCACGACCAGGCACCCGGCCCCCACCGGGCACCACCACGATCTGCGCGGGGCTCAGGTGTCCGTGCGCGACGCCCCGCGTCTCCCACACGAAGCCGAGCCCCGCGGCGGCCCCTGCGAGGACATCGATCACCTGCCCCCACGCGCCGGGGCCGAGCCCGGCATACATGCCGCAGTCGTTGCCGTCGATGAATTCCGATGCCCACCAAAGCCGATCGCCCCACCATCCGACCGCAGACACCGCGAGCACGTTGGGGTGAGCCACACCGGCGAGCGCCTCGGCGCTCCGCACGACCGCCGAGACGAACCCGCCGTCACGGCACGCCTCCGCACGGAACACCGTCAACACCTCGTCGGGTGCACCGGGTGTGCGTTGCACCCGGAAGACCTCTGCCATCGCATTCTCCCGGATCCGCGACACCACGCGGAACCCGCCGATCACGTGCCCGGCTTCGGCAGACGTCACCTGCCGGCGGTATCGGCGTCCGCCGGCGCCCTGCGACTCGTCGCCGCTGTCCTCCTGCTGCGACCGACGAGGCTCGTCGCTCCCGGTTACCGGCCTGGCAGCGCCGCGTCCAGCGGCGCGCCGCAACGCCTCGGCGAACTCACCGCAGGACTGGTATCGCTGCCCCGGATCCTTGGCCAACACCTGGGCGAACACCTCATCGACTGCGGGCGGCAGGTTCGTCGCGCCCTGCCACGCCGACGGTGGCGGTTCATTCAGATGCCTGAACACCTCGTCGGCGAGCGAGTCACTCGCGAACGGGGGCCGACCGGTGAGTAGGTAGAACGCCGTGCAGCCCAGGGAGTACACGTCGGTGCGGTTGTCCAGCGCCGCGCCGGTCAACACCTCAGGACTCACGAACGACACCGCTGAGACCCGCGCTGGCAGAGCGCGCCCACGTTCGAAGCTCCCCCGGCCCGAACCGAAACCCGTCAGTTTCGCGACCCGCAACCGGCCGTCGCGGTCGAACGCAGTAACGATGTTGCCCGGATCGACCCGCCCGTGCACGATCCCGCGAACCCGCCACACGAAATCCAACGCGGCGGCCACATCCGACACCACGTCGATGGCAGCCTCCGAAGGAATCGATCGCGGCGACCACGACAACCGCCCCGCCTCGGCTCCCTCCACGAACTCACAGACCTCCCACAGCCTGTCGTCCAACTCGCCGCGCCCATACAGGGTCACGAGGTTCGGATGCCGCAGCGGCGCCAGAACCTGCACGTCCCGGATCGCCCTCTGCACCCAATCGCGGTCCTCGCAGACCTCCGCACCGAACAACGTCAGGATCTCACGCCGCGCAGAATCCACCCGCTCGACGAGAAACACCTCCGCCTCCGGATCCGACCGGATTCGGCGGATGACCCGACACGCCACGACGATATCCCCGATATCGACCATCTGAGTCCCTTACATTCCGAACCACGCGTGCCGCGCACCCGTCCAACAGACACCCGAACCCGGCCACTCGTCAACCAAGGTGACCGCACCTCACTTCTGGGAATCTCCGGAGCAGTCTCGACTCAGGCACCCTCTGAGCCACCAAGGATGCGACGGGCTCGGAACATCGAGGTGGCAGTCTTCACCCGGGCCCAGCTGCCACACCTCGCCTCGGAGGGGACGACGGTGTCGGTCTGCGGGTTCACCGTGGCATCGGTCCCGGAAGCCGCATACTACGGAAACCATGTTCCCGGTGCGGTTTTCATGCCCGTCAGCGGCGAGTGGCACAAAACGGCTGGCGACCTGTCGTAGGGTCACGCGAGACTCTGCGCACGACCGACACCGCTCCTCCCGTTCGTCGGAAACGCCCGCGACTGCGGCGTGTGCCTACCTGAGAGAGACACCATGATGATCGAGACCGACCAGACCCCATCACCGACGTCGCCGCCTGGTTGAAGGCGACCACCGAACACCGCGCACTGCACGCACTCGGCGAACTGCTGCTCGGTGTCGACGTCGGCTCGCACCGTCGTCGAGGAACGCCCGCTCGACGCCGTCGGCCGCGTGACCGTTCCGCTCGCACTCGCCGAGTGGACGCAGACCCAGCAGGCCGTCATCGGAGTCGGGCCGCACCGGCACGTCGAACCCGCCGCAGTAGACCCAGACCGAGATCGGCGACACGACCTACCGACACCCGCAGGCGATGCGCGTGCGGCAGTTGGATCCTCCCGACAGGAGTGTTGCCGGGTGATTGACGCGCGAGGATGATCAAGGGGAAGTCGCCGGACGCCGATCGGGGGACGGTCATGAGGCTTATCGTCTTCGCCGACACCAGCCCGCGACTCGGGATGAGCATCCCCGACTTCGTCGCGGCCTATCGGGTAGACGCGGTCATATCCGCTGGGGATCTCACCCGCTCCGACCTCCCCGACATCGATCACGTCCAGGTTCCCACCCTCGGCGTGTACGGCAACCACTGCGACGGCAGATACCTCGAAGAGCTGGGAATGACGAACCTACACCTGAAGCGAGTGGTCGTGGCAGGCGTCTCGTTCACCGGCCTGCAGGGATGCGTCCGGTACAAACCCGACACCCGGGACATGCTCTATACCCAAAGGGAGTACAAGCGTCTGATCAGGAGACTACCCACCGCCGACGTACTGGTCACGCACTGCCCACCGCGGGGGATCAACGACAGCGACGACCCGGCGCACCTGGGCATCGACGCGTTGCGCGAGTGGGTCGACCACAACAGCCCCCGCGTACTGATCCACGGTCACACCTACCCGGTGCGGCCGGTCACCCTCTACGGTCGCACCCGCGTCGAATATGTGCGCGGCGCACGCATCGTTGACCTACCGTCAGGAGGTTGACGAGCGCCGTAGTAGCGCTGGCCGTGACCGTCGCCGCAGGCGTGGTGGAAGCAGTGCTTACGCGCCGGTGGCTCGCCGGCCCTGGTGCTGCGGGGCGAGCAGCCGTGACCGAACCGAGCGACGCCGACCGCCAAGCGTTGCATGACCTGCTGATGCAGCGCACCGTGCACCTGCACTGGATGGGCTGTCCGGATCCGTGCCTGTTGCCGGCTCTGTGAGCGCGCTCAGGCGGTACCTGCGCGTGCGGCAGCATCTCGAAACAGTTCCTCGCGCAGTTCGCGGTTGCGGGCCATGACCTTGTCGGCGTACTCGTGATCGGTTTCGGGAGCGTTCGGCGAACCGGCATCGAACGGCGGATGAGGGTCGTACTCGATCATCAGCTGGATCCTGCGCGCCACATCAACGCCGCACAGCTCGCTCGCCAGCACGAGCGCGAAGTCGATTCCGCTAGTGACGCCAGCACCTGTGAACAGGTTGTCGTCCTGCACGACCCGACCCGCCGTCGGGATCGCGCCGAACATCGCGAGCATCGAGCGTGACGCCCAGTGGGTCGTCGCGCGGCGACCGTGCAACAGGCCCGCAGCACCCAGGAGGAACGCCCCCGTGCACACGCTCGTCACGTACCGCGCCCCACCCGCCTGGGCGCGCACGAAGTCGACGGCCCCGACGTCGCCGATCAGCTCGTCTATGCCGGAGCCGCCGGGAACCAGCAGCACGTCCGCCTGTGGCGCCCCGTCGAAAGTGACCGTCGGAACGACATCGAAACCAGCGTCCGGTGGGCTGTCCAGGGATACGTCGACCGCATTCGGGAGCGCGAGTCCGGAAAGCGACGACTCCGTCGGTCACCCGCCGATCAACGGCGAGCGGAGAAGGCACAGCGATGGCTGACATCGGTTGGGCAGATGCAACGTGTTCGGGCAGCGGCCAACGCACAAGAGTCGCTCCGAAACCCCGACGCGCCCTCGCAACCGACCCCGTAGCCTTCCCACACCGCTGTCTTCGGCTCCGTTCGATATCATGTCGTGGTCGTCCCAGTTCGGGCCGGCTGAGGCCCCAGCACCCGCCCCGCCGAGACGGCACAGCCGCGGGGGTTCGGCCCGAGGTGGGCAAACCGCGGGTCCCGCGGGCGGGGGTGTGCCCAGCCACGCCAGATGGGCCTCCCGCTCCCGGCCCGTACTGTCGAACCGTGACCGACGCGGTGCGCGACTACAGCTTCGCCCCGGACCGGACGATCCGGCTGATGAGTGACTACTGCAGCAGACCGCTATGGGCGTGCGGCAGTATCGACACGGACACTGTCGGCCTCTCCGCGGACCTGGTCGTGCACCTCGACGACTGGCAGCATCTGTTCGACGCACACTTCCAGTGGGAGACCGGCTGGGACGACCTCGCCGTCCGCGCGCGGTACGACACCCAAGGCCACGCCCTTCTCCCGCTGGTCGCCGCCGAGCTCCCCGGCTACATCGTGGAACTGGATCTGTGGCCGACAAACGGCGGCCACCACCGCGCCGGCACGTGGGAGCCAGGCTGGGAGCCGCCACCGAGGCACCGCACAGGTGGACGGTCGGCGTTCCGCCCGTCGCCGCTCGGTCCGCAGGACCAGCGTGAGGACCCGACCGCTCCGCGCCGCCGCAGTGGGTCCTCCGGCCGAGGTCGCCACCGTCCGATTCCGTGATGGCGGGAAAGCCAAACGGCGAGGGGGGAACCCACGGGGCACCGAGAAACCACTCGCCGCCTCACCGCCGGACGACAGCTACTCACGCACCAGCAACCTCGACCGGTTCGAACACCTCCACACGGTCGCCGGCGCGCTGATCGACCACCTGGCGGACACATACGCGGTCACGGTCACACCGGTCGCGGCGGACGACACCGCTCGCCGTCACACGACGAACACGATGCTCACGGTCACACCCGAATCAGCCGACGCCGCGCCGCTGCTGCTGCGGTTCACCGACTTCCCAGCAGTCGAGGTCACCGCCGGGATCACCCACCACGTCGCGTACCCCGACTGCGGCTGCGACGCCTGCGACGAGACCTGGGAGGACGCCGCCGACGACCTGGAGACGCTGGTCCTCGCGGTCGCCGCCGGAACCTTCAACGAGCAGATCCACCCTCCCCACCCACTGGGACATCACGGGCGGGAAGGCGACGGTGCACCATCAACTCGCGGCGCCGGACGGCTCCTACCGCGAGTCGAGCGAGCACTCGATCACGTCGACCGACGAGCTCCGCGCCGCCGCAGCACGGCTCTACGCGCGCCCGGACCGACGCTGGCAACCCTGGACACGCCGGTGACACCCCGATGCTCGCCCTCGTCGAGCCGACAGTCGCAACGCCGGCTGCGTCGTACGGTGGACTCATGTCCGACCGCGGCCTGCTGACACTGTTCACGATCACGCTCGCCTGCGGGCTACTGGTGATCGTCGCCAGCCTCGCCACGCGTGATGTGCTCGGAACCGTCTCCGGCCTCGTGATCAGCGGCACCAGCACCGCCCAGATCGTGGCGTCGCGGCGCAGGAGGACGGCACGCGGTACCTCGCCGGACCGACCGCGGTGAGGTGAGAACCCCGATCGCTCCGCGCCGCGATGGTTCCTCCGGCTCCGGCCTGGCTCGAACGGGCGGCCACCCTTCACCGTGTACGGCAGGTCGCACCCTTACCGGGTAGGTGCGACTCGGGCGGAGTCGACGGTGACGTCACGGACCGACATCGGGTGCGCGACCGAGTTCCCGTGACCTATGGAGCCAGACCGGCCACCGCGTCCGCCGCCGACACCACAGCGTCGATCCGCAGCGCGGAGTCGCCGGCGTACAGCGCGGACCGTTCCACCCACTCCACCGGCATCCCCTCGATCGGCGTCGCCGGACTGAACAACGGCAAGCCCACCCGCTGCTTCGCGATGAACCCGCCCGGATCGTCACCCTCCCGCGCGAACCGCGCCAGCGGCGCACTCCGGGAGTTGATCAGCCGCGGCACCGCCCTCGCCCTCCCGTCCGCCGTGCACCACCGCCGGGTCGCCGCATTGGCGACCACCCGGTGGCGGCACGGCCAGCCCAGACCGAACAACGTGGTCGTCTGCGTGCCGGTCGCGTCGAGCATCCGCTGCTTGTACGCGGGGTGCGCCGGGCACTCGTCGGTCAGCACGAACCGGGTGCCTGCCACCGCAGCCGCCGCACCCTCCTGCAGCGCCCGCCGGACATCCTCACGCGTCGCGATCCCACCGGCCCGCAGCACCGGCGTACCGCCCGCGACGCCGAGGACCTGCCGCAGGAGCACATCACCGTCGACGCCGCCCGACAGGTGGCCACCGGACTCGACGCCCTGAGCGATCAGCACATCCGCTCCCCACGACAGTGCCCGGCGCGCCTGCTCGACGGTCCCCACCAGCACCGCCACCGTCACGCCCGCGTCGTGCAGTCGCTCGACCACCCCGGCATCGCCGCCGAACGCCAGCACCGCGACATCGACTCGCTCGCCCGCCGCCGCGTCGACGTGCTCCCGCGTCGCGAACGGCATCAACAGGTTCACGGCCACCGCACGATCCGGCACCTCGGCACGAAACCGGCCGATCTGCTCCCGCAGCCCCGTCAGCGACCGGAAACCGATCGTGCCCAACCCACCCGCCCCGGCGACCGCCGCCGCCAGCCGCGCCGGCGCCAGGTTCCCCATCCCGGCCTGCACCACCGGCACGTCCATCTTCAAACGGTCGAGCAGGTCCATCGGGCCCTCCACACGATCGGCGCACACATGACGACCCCCAGCGTAGGTCGGAGGAACCCCGCCGAGTCCTGTCCCCTGCACCCACCAGGCGGAACGGCCGCCAGTTCGCCAAGCGAGGTTACGCGCGCCCGTAGCCTCGCCGATCGGCGACACCGGATCCGTACCGCTCCACCATGCCGACGAGCCACTCGACGCCCACCGGGTTCGCGCTGTGCACGTAGACGACCGCTGGCCAGGCCCCGGTCTCGCACAGCCACAGCACGAGCGGCCGGGTCGTGTCGTCGCCGCCGAGGTCGTGATCAAGGCTGAGTGTCTCCACCGGCTCGTCACCGTCGAGCAGCCGGATCGCCTCGGCGCTGGTCCGGGCGACCGTCCACGACGCGTCGGGCGGGTCGCGGAGGTCGTCGACGAACAGCTTCATAGGTGGGGAGACTACGAGCAGTCGAGGGGCGTGGCTAGCGGATTCCCACGGCGCTGGCGCTCCCCCACCTGAACTCGCCCGGGGACGTACCGCCGCAGGTTCGGGCGGGGTCGCCGTGCGCTCGGGGCACGTCCAGCGCCGAGGGGCGCGGCTCGCACTACTGCCCGTAGCTGTACCGCAGGTCGGCGTTGACGATCGTGTTGAGTCGCTTCCGCATGTGCCCTGTCAGGCTGTCGTCCGGGGCCGGTTCGTCGACGTAGAGCGTCCACCGCAGATCAGTGCTGCCGCCGGGCCCGCCCTGCAGGAGCGAGAAGCCGATCCATGCGTCCGGCCGCCGCCACAGCGACGACCACACCACATGATCCGGCGCTCGTACTTCGAGCACCTCCGGCAGGACCTCGTCGTCGAGCAGGTGCAGCCACGGCCGGCTCGCGCTGCGGTTCGGCGCAGTCAGGTCCTCGAACACCGCGTGCGGAGGTGCAGGCTGGTTCCGCCGTCGCGAGCCGACTTCGATCATGAACCGAAGGTAGTCGGGCTCAGTCGTCCCACGTGACGATCGCCAAACCACGCTGCGCGGCCCCAGCGTAGAAGTCACACAGCGCGGCGAAGTGCCCCGTCAGATACCCACGCGGATGACCGTCGAAGTCGACACCCAGCATCTGCCCTGCACCTTCGGCGTCAACGGGCAACACAGCGACCACCGCGTCGAAGTCGACGGCGCTCAGCCCGCCAGCGACCTCGACAACCACCTCCGGCGTGATCACCATCGGCGGATCCCACACCACGGCCAGGTGGTCGCGATACTCCGGGGTGAGCTCGTCGCGGCTGGTGAGCGCGAGCCGCAGCGCGACCACCGAGACGTCGTCGACGCCTGCCAGCTCGAACACGCGCACGAGCATCGCGCCCGCCCAGTCCAAGTCGAGGTAGTCGGACCTGGGCACCGCCCTGAACGAGCACAGCCGGTCCACCGCCTCCGTGGACCGACGGCACGCCTGCAGCACGCCCGCCGGCACCCGTGCGCACTGCTGAGTGATGGCCACGAGTTGATCCTGCCTGACCGACCCGCCGAGGAGAGGACCCCGATCGCGCCGCGCCACGGTGGATCCTCCGGCTCCGGCCCGGCTCGAACGGACGGCCACCGTCACCGTGCGCCGGGCCGCACCGTCTGACCCGCTCGGTTCAGTCCCCGGCGCGGCGGGCGACCAGATCCCGGCGCACCTTGACGAGCTGCCACCCGCCCGCTGCGGCGATGTACACCGCGCAGAGGGTTCCGATCACGTCGCGGGTGCACACACCGGCGACGACGAGCAGCAGCCCGCACGCCAGTGCCGCCCCGGCGAGCACGATCAGCGGCCACTCCGACATACGGACGACGATAACGCCGATGGACAGTCCACTCCTCGCCACCGTCGACATCCTGGTCGGCGTTCGCTGCGTGCGGCGACCGCCGCACTATCGTGACGACATGCCGCCCCGTGCCCGACTCGTCCTGGCGATCGGCGCCGTGATCGGTGGGCTGGTCCTGCTCCGGTCAGTGCACCCGCCGCGGTGACGGCGGGGTGGACGTGCGGGGTGCTGGCCGGGGCGGCGCTGCTGTGGCTGAGCGTGTCGCGGGCGCGGTCGCGTCGGCGCGATCAGTCGGGGCGATGACGAACACTCGGCGCTTCGGGCGCGGCTACTGAAACCACTGCCGTCGGTCCGCTTCGAGGACTCTCGCCGCGTCGTCGTGGCTGGTCTCCGGCGCGCTGATGCTCGCCGCCCGGATACCGCACGGTCCCGTGCGGGGCTATCAAGGTGCCGTGATCGCAGCTGGAATCTGCTGCCTCGGATGGTTCGCCGGGCAGGTCGTGACCGTGTGGCGCGACCGCCGTCGAGCCCGGCAGCAGGTTCCCTGAGCCGCGTCGTCGTACGGGTTGCCTGGCTCCGGAAGCACCCCAGACCATTAGTGTCGCGTAGATGGTGGTGATCGACCTCCCCGCCGAGGATGAGCTCGCCGACTTCGACCGACGGGTGCGACGTCGTCTGCTGATCGTGCGCGGAGCCGTGGTGCTCATCGCCGCGTTCGGCGCGATGGGCGTCGGCGTCTGGCTGACCTCCTCGGCGATCGGCATGGGCATGCTCGGCGTGGTCCTCGTCGTCTTTGCCCCGTACCTCGCCGCGGTGGCCCGCAACCCGCTGCCCGGACCGGACCTCGACGCGGTCGCAAACCGACGGCAGCTGGTCCTGACCGAGAACCGGTGGGCGCGGTGGACTCTGTTCCCCGCACTGCACACGACGGCGGTCGCATGCGCCGTCATCGGATTCACCCAGCTGCACGGCGACCGCGGCGGGCTGGCACCATCCCGCTTCGAGCCGACCACCTGGCTGATCTCCGCGGCAGTGCTGGCGGTCTCCGCGGTCGCCTACGACCTGGGGTTCGGCAGGGTGCCGGATGTGGTGTTCGACCGGGCCGGCATCACCCGGATCTGGCCGCATCGGCACCGGCACCTGCCGTGGAACCAGATCCGGTCGATCGACCTCGACGCGTCACAATTGAACGTCGTCTTCACCACCGCCGACGGCACGCACGTGAACGTGAAGGTGCACCTGTACCGGGTGACCGGCTCCGAGCTCGTCGACGCCCTGGACGTGCTGCTGGCCGGACTCGGATAGCCGCGCCCCGGCTGACTGGATAGGGCTGATCGGTCGACCGGTCCCGCGATCCGCCTGGCCGAGAGGGCACGGCCGCGGGGTTCGACCGACTGACCTCCGAGCAAGGGGTACCGTTCGCGACGACCATCGAGGGGGAGGACGACGTGTCCCTCGGTCCACCGGAGTTCCGCGTGCCACGCAACAGCGCCGTCGTGGTCGTCGACATGCAAGGTGCGTTCGCGGACATCGCCCACGACGCGGCCGGGACCCTCTGCCGCGCCGCCGACGTCATCGCCCGCGCCCGCACCGCCGCCCCGGTGGTGTAACCCAGCAGCGATTCGGAAGTCGCATCCCGCCGATCCACCAGACGGCCGCTCCGGCCCCCGGCGACGCCGTGGTCGACAAGGACAGCCCCGGCGCATTCCTCGACACAGGCCTCGCCGACGTACTCGACGAGCGCCGAGTGACAACGCTCGTCCTGCTCGGATTCGCGACCGAAGCATGCATCGACTCGACCGCCCGATGAGCGCTCAGCCGCGGGTTCGACCTCATGCTGGTCGCCGACGGGCACACGACGACCACCGAACGCGGACCCGATCCCGTCGACGCAGCCTCGGTCGTGGCGCACTACAACGCGGTGTTCACCAAGATCGCCACGCCGACCGACAGATCACCGTGGCGCCGGCCCGCGCGCTGAGTTCGGCTGAGCCCCGGACGCGAGCCGACGCCAGACACGGTCGCGCCGGGCGGTCGGCGGCGGACCCGCCGCGACGTACCCCGACGCGGATCCACACGGAACGTGTCAAGGTCGGTGAGACAATCCGTCATGCGGATTGGATGAGTGCCTGTGGTGTCGGTTCGTTGATCCAGGCCTCGGTCGGTGGTTTCGGTGGGGATGGCTTGCGGTGCCTGAACCGGTT
>NZ_BAABFR010000041.1:0-42004 GCF_039541155.1 Tsukamurella soli | reverse complement strand
CGCTCGCCGCTGCCCTGCGAGCCGGGGACGACGTCGGTGCGGGGTTCGTCGGGCCCGCCCGCGCGGTGTTCCGGCTCTCCGCCGCGGAGGACGAGGCCCCCGACGAGGCGGCGCCGTGGCGGCTGGACTTCCTGCTGCAGTCGACGGCGGACCTGAGCCTGCAGGTCCCCGCCGAGCAGGTCTGGGACGCCGACGGCGGGCTGCGACGGTGGCTGGCGTCGCCGCAGGAGTTGCTGCTCGGCGAGCTGGGCCGGGCGAGCCGCATCTATCCCGAGCTGGCCGCCGGCCTGCGCACGGCCCGGCCGAGCGGCATCGACCTCGACCTGGACGGTGCGTACCGGTTCCTGATCGAGGTGGCGCCCCTGCTCGACGATGCCGGTTTCGCGGTGCAGCTGCCCTCCTGGTGGAACAGACGCAGCCGGATCGGGCTGGCCGCCAAGGCATCCGGCGGGACGTCCGTGGACGGGGTGGTGCAGAGCGAGAGCCGGTTCGGGCGTGATCACCTCGTCGACTTCCAGTGGGGCCTCGCCGTGGGCGACGACACGTTGACCGATGAGGAGGTCGCGGCGCTGGCCGAGACCAAGGCGCCGCTGATCCGGTTGCGCGGGCAGTGGGTGGCCGTGGATCGGGAGCAATTGCGTCGCGGGCTCGAGTTCCTCGCCCGCACCCCGCCCGGGCGGCGCACCGTCGGCGAGGTGGCGGCCCTGGCTGCGGCCGCCGGCACCGACGCCGGCCTCGATTCGGGGCTCGACGTCACGACCGTCCAGGCCGACGGGGCTCTCGGCGACCTGCTGTCCGGCGCCGCGCCGCAGACCCTGGCCCTGCTGGACCCGCCCGCCGGATTCACCGCCACCCTGCGGCCCTATCAGCGCCGGGGCCTGTCCTGGCTGGTGTTCCTGTCGCAGCTCGGGCTCGGCAGCTGCCTCGCCGACGACATGGGCCTGGGGAAGACGGTGCAGTTGCTGGCGCTCGAGGCCACCGAACGCGCTCGCGAGCCGGCGGCCGGACCCACGCTGCTCGTGTGCCCGATGTCCCTGGTCGGCAACTGGCAGCGGGAGGCGGCCAGGTTCGCCCCCGGCCTGCGCGTGTACGCCCACCACGGGCCGGCTCGGCCGCGCGGCGACGCCCTGCGGGCCGTGATCGCCGAGTCGGACGTCGTGGTCACCACCTATTCCACCGCCACCCGCGACATCGCCGAATTCAGCGAGATCGACTGGAAGCGAGTGGTACTCGACGAGGCGCAGGCCATCAAGAACAGCCTGTCGAAGGCCGCGACGGCGATGCGCCGGCTGCGCGCGCACCATCGCGTGGCGCTCACCGGCACCCCGGTCGAGAACCGGCTCGCCGAGCTGTGGTCGATCATGGACTTCCTCAACCCGGGGATCCTCGGCTCGCGGGAGTTGTTCAAGGCCCGGTACTCCGTACCCATCGAGCGGCACGGTGCGGCGGAACCGGCGCAGCGCCTGGTGCGCGTGACCCGCCCGTACATCCTGCGCCGCCTCAAGACCGACCCCACCATCATCGACGACCTCCCGGAGAAGATCGAGACGGTGCAGCGGTGCCGGCTCACCGTGGAGCAGGCGTCCCTGTACCAGGCGGTGGTCGACGAGATGATGGCGCGCATCGAGGATTCCGACGGGATCGAGCGGCGCGGCAACGTCCTGGCGGCGATGGCCAAGCTCAAGCAGGTGTGCAATCACCCCGCACAGGTGCTGCACGACCGCTCGACGGTGGCGGGCCGATCCGGCAAGGTGACGCGGCTCGAGGAGATCCTGGAGGAGGTCCTCGCCGAGGGCGACAGGGTCCTGTGCTTCACGCAGTTCACCGAGTTCGCCGAGATGCTGGTGCCGCACCTGTCCGCGCGGTTCGGCGTCGACGTCGCCTATCTGCACGGCGGTACCGCGAAGAAGGCGCGCGACGAGATGGTCGCGCGGTTCCAGAGCGGCGAGGGGCCGCCGATCTTCCTGCTGTCGCTCAAGGCCGGCGGCACCGGCCTCACCCTGACCGCGGCGAATCATGTGGTGCACCTGGATCGCTGGTGGAACCCCGCGGTCGAGAACCAGGCGACGGACCGGGCGTTCCGTATCGGCCAACGCAAGACGGTCCAGGTGCACAAGTTCGTGTGCACCGGCACGCTCGAGGAGCGGATCGACGAGATGATCCGGGACAAGCAGGCGCTCGCCGATCTCGTAGTGGGGGACGGCGAGGGCTGGCTCACCGAACTGTCCACCGCCGACCTGCGGTCCGTGTTCGCACTCTCGACGGAGGCCGTCGACGACGCGCAGGAGGTGGCCCTGTGAGCCCGAGTCGAGGCGGCGGTTGGTATCCGCCGGCGTCGAAGCCGCGCGCGGTGCAGGGCGGGCTGGCGGCGCGGAGCAGACGCGGCGCCATCTCGCAGACCTGGTGGTCGGAGCGGTTCATCGCCGTGCTCGAGGGCATGGGAATGGGGTCCCGGCTGCAGCGCGGCAAGGCCTACGCACGCAAGGGCCAGGTGGTCTCGCTCGACATCGCGCCGGGCGCCGTCGATGCCGCGGTGCAGGGCAGCCGCGCCCGCCCGTATCGCGTCCGGATCGGCATCGCCGCGTTCGGCAAGGAGCAGTGGCGGCGGGTGGAGCAGCACCTCGCCGAGAACGCCTGGTACGCGGCCAAGCTCCTGGCCGGGGAGATGCCCGACGACATCGAGGAGCTGTTCGCCGCCGTGGGGCTGTCGCTGTTCCCCGCGCGGGCGAACGACCTGACGCTGGACTGCTCATGCCCCGACTTCGCGGTGCCGTGCAAGCACCTGGCCGCGGTGTTCTACCTGCTCGCCGAGGCGTTCGACGACGACCCGTTCGCGATCCTCGCCTGGCGCGGCCGCGAGCGGGAGGACCTGCTGGACAACGTCCGTGCCGCACGAGGCGGCGTCGACGAGGCGGAGGCCGCCGACCGAGCCACACCGCTGGAGGATCTGCTCGACCGCTTCTACGAGCGCGTGGCCCCGGTGCACCTGCCCGCGGCGTCGGTCGCCGTGCCCACCGCCCTGCTCGATCAGCTCCCGGGCGTCGACGTCACCGTCCGCGGCGCCTCGCTGGTCGATGTGCTGCGTCCCCTGTACCTGGCGCTCGGGGCCGCCGACGACCCGGCGGAGGCAGCAGACCCGGACGAGCCGGCCCCGTCAGCGGATCCGTAGCCTGCGCATCCAGCGCAGCGTCTGCACCGTCTGCGCGACGTGCTGCTCGTACCGCACGCCCGGGCGCGGCAGCAGCAGCTGCTTGCGCAGCACCGCGACGTTGGCGGTGTCGGTGTACTTGAGCAGCCCGGCGTCGCCGTGCCGGACGCCCACGCCGGACGCCTTCCAGCCGCCCGACGGTGTCCCCTTGCTCGAGAACGACGCGGCGAAGCCGTCGCCGATGTTGATGTTGCCGGCCTCGAGCCGATCGCCGATCCGCCTGCAGCGCTTCAGGTCCGACCCGAGGATGCTGGCGTTGAGCCCGTAGCCCGTGTCGTTGGCTGCGCGCACGGCCTCGTCGTCACCGTCGAACCGCAGCAGCGAGACCACCGGTCCGAACGTCTCCGCGGTGGCGTGCAGCATGTCCGGGGTGACCCCCGTCAGGACCGTCGGCGCGTAGAACGCGGGCCCGATCTCCGGCAGCGACCGCCCGCCGCACAGCACCGTCGCTCCCTTGGCGACCGCGTCGTCGACGTGCGCGGCCACCCGCGCCAGCTGCTGCGGCGATGCGAGCGAGCCCATCTCCGACCGGTAGTCGTAGCCGGCCGCCACCCGCAGCGACTCGGCGGCGGCGACGAACCTACGGGTGAACTCGTCGAACACCCTGTCCTGCACGTACATCCGCTCGATGTGCATGCACGCCTGCCCCGCGTTGGCGAACACCGAGAACATCGCCGTGGGGATGGCCTCGTCGAGGTCGACGTCGTCGAGGACGATCATCGGGTTCTTGCCGCCCAACTCGAGGCTGCAGCCGATCAGGTTGCGGCCGGCCCGCTCCCCCACGGTCCGGCCGGTGGCGGACGAGCCGGTGAACATCACGAAGTCGCTCGCGTCGATCAACGCCGGACCCACGTCGGGCCCGTCGCCGCACACCACCTGGAACAACCCGTCCGGCAGGCCGGCCCGCCGCAGCAGCTCGACGCCGTACAGCGCCGCGAGCGCGGTCTTGTTGTCCGGCTTGAGCACGACGCCGTTGCCCGCGATCAGGGCGGGCGTCGCGTCCGACAGTGCCATCGCGAAAGGGAAGTTCCAGGGCGCGATCACGCCGATCACGCCCTTGGGGCGGTGTACCTCGGTCGCACTGCTGAGCACCGGTACGGGCCCGCCCCGACGGACCGGTCGCAGCAGTCGGCGCGCGGTCTTGAGGTAGTGGCTGATCACCATCGGCACATCGCACGACTCCTCGAACGCCATCCGCCGGTTCTTGCCGGAGCCCACCTGGATCAGGTCGGCGATGAGGTCGTGCTCGGCGAGGATCGATGCGTGTGCGCGCTCGAACACCGCGAGTCGACGGTCGAGCGGCCAGGCGGCCCACTCCCGCTGCGCCTCGCGGGCGGTCGTGAACGCGCGCGCGACGTCGGTGGGCGTCGACTGGGGCAGCTCCCCGATGTCCGCGCCGGTGAACACCTCGAGCAGCCGGTGGGGGGCACGCGTGCCGTCCGTGACGACGGTGCCGGTCAGGCGGGAGATCAGCTCCGGGGTGATCGTGGCGGGCATGGTGGAGCGCGCGACGCTGGGTGATGCCATGCCTGAACAGTAACGCGTTCTAGCTCTTGACGTGCTGGATCCGCCGATCCCGTCACCTGCTGATAGAACGTGTTCTACCATGGGGGCATGGTGGACCGCCCCGCGATCGGACTCAACCTCGGGTACTGGACCCGCGGTCCCGAGGACCACACCGAGACCGTGCTCGCCGCCGAGCGGCTGGGCTACGACATCGTGTTCACCGCGGAGGCGTACGGCTCCGATGCGTTCGGGGCGTTGGCCTGGTACGGCGCCCGCACCAGCCGGATCAAGCTCGGCACCGCCGTCGCCCAGATCCCGGCCAGGTCGCCCGCCGCGACCGCGATGCACGCGCTCACGATCGACGGCCTCTCGGGCGGCCGGTTCGTGTTGGGGCTCGGCGCATCCGGCCCGCAGGTCGCGGAGGGCTGGTACGGTGCGCCGTTCCCCAAACCCCTCGCGCGCACGCGTGAGTACGTCGACATCGTCCGGAAGGTGATCGCCCGCGAGGCGCCGGTCACCAGCGCCGGCCCACACTATCCGCTCCCGTACCCGGGCGGCACCCGCCTCGGCAAGCCGCTCAAGTCGATCGTCACACCGATCCGTGACCGCATCCCGATCCTGCTCGGGGCGGAGGGGCCGAGGAACGTGGCGCTGGCCGCCGAGATCGCGGACGGCTGGCTGCCGCTGTTCGTCGACCCGGAGCGGCTGGACGAGACGTTCGGTGCGTCGCTCGCGGGTCGCCCCGCCGGCTTCGACATCGCGGCGACGGTGTCGGTGGTGGTCCGGGACGATCTGGCCGAGGCGATGACGGTGGCGAAGGTCCCACTCGCCTTCTACATCGGCGGGATGGGGGCGCGGGAGAAGAACTTCCACCTCGACCTGATCGGCCGGCTCGGCTACGCCGCCGACGCCGCCCAGGTGCAGGAGCTGTTTCTGGCCGGGCGCCGCGCGGAGGCGATCGCGGCCGTGCCCGACGAACTCGTCGACGCCATCGCCCTGATCGGCCCGCTCGACCGGATCGTCGAGCGGCTCGACCGCTGGCGCGACAGCCCGGTCACCACGCTGCTGTTCTCCGGGGTGCGGGACGAGCCGACGCTGGGCCGACTGGCTGAACGGCTGCGCGGCTAGAGCCGGTCACCTGTCCGCGGCGGATCCCTCCTCCACCGGCGGGCAGCGCGGTTACCCGCACCGATCCACCTGACACACCCGCGTGTCCCCGAACTCAGCGCGAGCAACCGCGACACCGATCCCCCAGCGACATCGACCCCGCGACAGGAAGCACACAGCCGACCCTGGCCCTCGAACACCAGAACACACGCTTGACCGCGCGGCGTTGCGTCTAGGGCAGGAGCTCGTGTTCGCGCAGGCGGTCCCACAGGGCCAGGCGGGTGTAGGCGGGCTCTCCGAGTCGCTCGAGAACCACGTTGAGCAGTTGCTCGGTCAGCATGAACGCCGCGGTGTCGCTCTGGAACGGATGGTCGGTCGCACTGGTCACGTCGAGCACGACGTCGGCCCGGGGCGCGACCGGGCAGTCGAGACTGTCCGTGACGAGCAGCAGAGTCGCGCCACGCCGCGTCGCGGCGGCGGCGAGTTCCTGGGCGCTGCGCTGATACCGGTGGAAGTCGAACAGTACGAGGACGTCTCGATGGGACAGTTCGATGACCGCACCGAGGTCGCGCCCGCCCGGGTCGTTGAACATCCGCACCCCGGGCCGCAGCTGTTCGAGGTGTAGGCCCAGGTGATACGCACCGAGGTAGGTGAATCGACCACCGGTGAGCACGATCCGCCGCCCCAGGTCCGTGAGAAGGTCGATGGCAGCCTCATACGACGAATCGGGGATTCGGGCGAGGGATTCGAGCGCGCGTTCGGCCTGTGCGGTGCCGTCGCGGACGATCAGCTGGCGCGCGGTGCCGTCTCCGGCCGGTGCACCGAGCCGGATGAGCGGGCCTGACGAGTGCCGCGTCAGCTCCTCACGGAGAGCGCGTTGCAACTCGGTGAAGCCGGCGAATCCCAGACTCTGTGCGAATCGCAGCACGGTAGGCGGGCTCACGCCGGCCTGCTGTGCGAGTGCGGCCGTCGTCGACAAGCCGGCGCTCGGATAGTCGGCCAACAGCACGCGGCCGACCTGACGCTCGGCCCGACTCAACGCCGGCAGCGCATCGGCGACGCGCTCGGAGACCACGTGCACGCTCTCCTCGGTCGGGGCAGTGTCGTCCATGGACGTCAGTGTGTCAGTTGTTGCCCCGGCATCGGGTGATCCGCGTCGAGCTGTTCCGTGTGCCACGTCCGGTCGTCGAGGCCGACGGTGGTCACCGACTCGGCCGGTAGCGCCTCCCAATCGGCGCTGGCCACCCCCGTGGAGCCGACCAACACCGTGCCGTCCGGCTCGTGCCGCCACCGCATCGCGAAGTAGTCGTCGTTGTGCTCCTCGGGGAGGCCGTCGATCTCGGCGATCGTCTCGAGGTCGTCGGCTGCCAGCGAGCTGCGCGCGCTGGCGTGCACGACGACCAGCCGTTCCCGGTCGAGCAGGACGGCGTTCAGGCTCGAAAGCGGGAACGCGGAGCGCAGGCGGCGCACGACCCGGAGCGTCGCCTCCGGCAGCGTGAGCCCCGCGGCGAGTTGCTCCCGGATGAGCGCGAAGTACATCTCGCTGTCGGTGTCCCCGGTCATCGACGCGAGCGTCTCGGGCGACAGCATCGAGCGGATCCGCTCGATCGGCTTCAGCGACCCGTTGTGTTCGAAGGCGACCTCGCCGACCCGGAACGGGTGGGCGTTGCAGGGTTGGACCGGCAGGCCCATGGTCGCCCAGCGCAGATGCACCATCGCGGCTCGGCCCGGCACGGCGAGCATCGCGCGGAACTCGGGGTCGACGGCCGCCGACCGGGACGATTTGCGTACGTCCGGTGCGTCGCCGAAGCGGTCCACACCGGCCCAGCCCCAACCGTCGCCATGCAAGCGGGCGAGCGAGAGCAGACTTTCGATGCCCGCCTCGCCGAGTTCGCGATCCGCGGCTGAGACGTCCGGTGCGACGTAGGCGAACAGTCGACACATGGTGACCCCCTGGCGTGGATGAAATATCTATAACAATATCGAAGAATTTGATACTGATGAAACATTCATACCGGATGATGGGGTCACACCGATGTGCAACACGACCGATAGGCAGACGCATATGGACGGGAAGCCCGGCGATCCGGATGGCCTCGAGGTCGCTGCGCGGGAGCTCGAGCGCGGAGGCGTCTCGCTCGTGGTCGGCACCGCGCTCGATTTCGCCGGGGTGATCCGCAGCAAGGCGGTGCCGACGCGACGCCTGCGCAGCTTCGCAGAGACGGGGATGGGTGCCTCACCCTCCTGGGTCGTGTTCTGCGTAGACAACGGCATCGCGTTCACCCCGGCGATCGGCGTGGTGGGCGACCTGAGGTTGCGGCTGGACGTGCGCGCGCTCCGGGTGATCGGTGACGGCATGGCGTGGGCGCCGACGAGTTATCACGAGCAGGACGGCACCCGTTCGGCACTCTGCGCCCGCGGGCGACTGATCGGTGTCGAGCGACGGGCAGTGGGCGCCGGTCTCGCGGCGCTGATGGGGGTGGAACTCGAATTCACCATCGTCGCTCCGGACGGCTCACGTCTCGACCAGGGCGCCTGGGCCGCCTACGGTATGCGGTCCGTCGTTGCACGACGCGCGTTCCTGGTCGACCTGGCTCGTACCCTCGAGGATGCCGGCGTCGGGGCCGAGCAGATCCACGCCGAGTACGGCACCGATCAGTTCGAGGTGTCGCTCGCTCCGCTGCCGCCCGTCGCGATGGCCGACACCGCGATCCTGGCCCGCGTCCTGATCGGGCTGGTGGCGGACCGGCACGGCGTGGCGGTGTCGTTCTCGCCGCTGCCGTTCGCCGGCGGCTCGGGGAACGGGATGCACCTGCACCTCTCGCTCGCGCGCGACGGTCACAACCTGTTCGCCACCGGTTCGGGCCCGTACGGCATCACCGCAGAGGGCGGAGCGGCCATCGCCGGCGTGCTCGACGCGCTGCCGGCCCTGCTCCCCGTGTACGCCGGCTCGGTCGTGTCGTCGCTTCGGCTGAAGCCGGGTTCCTGGTCGGGAGCCGCCGCGTGCTGGGGGTTGGAGAATCGTGAAGCAGCCCTCAGGTTCCTGGCAGCCACGTCGGGAAACCCGCACGGCGCCAACATCGAACTGAAGATCGTCGACCCCAGCGCGAACCTGTACCTCGCAGCGATCGGGTTGCTCGGCTC
Source organism: Tsukamurella soli (assembly GCF_039541155.1). NCBI lineage: Bacteria > Bacillati > Actinomycetota > Actinomycetes > Mycobacteriales > Tsukamurellaceae > Tsukamurella > Tsukamurella soli. The sequence goes on along the minus strand of NZ_BAABFR010000041.1, from coordinate 33,039 downwards.
GGCGCTCGACGGCATCGAGCGCGCCCTCCCGCTTCCCGCCGAGGTCTCCGGCGACCCGGCACAGACCGCTGAGTCCGCCCGGCTCCGGCTCGGTGCCGAACCATCCGCGGCACTCGACCGCCTCGCCTCGTCCCCCCTGGCCGCGGCGCTGTTCGGGCCGGACATCGTCGCCGGCGCCGTCGCTGTCCGTCGCCATGAGCTCACGACGCTCGGCGACGTCGACCCCGAGGCCGTCACCGATGCTCTCCGGCTCGCTTGGAGCTGAATCCGCTCCGCTCTCTTCGTCACCACGGCCATCAGCCCATAAGGAGTCCTTCCGATGACCAGCAACGATCTGGCAGACAGTCCGCCCAGCGATCACGCCGCCGCCCCCAAGCGCAAACTTCCCCTGTGGGCGGCGCTCGCGCTGTCACTTGCGACGGTCGGCCCCACACTTGCCATGGCCGGTAACGGTCAGGGCCTGGCCGGCAGCGTCGGCAAGTCCATCCCGCTCGTCTTCGTGATCGGCGCCGTCGGTGTCGCGTTGGTCGGGTACGGCTTCATGCGACTCACCCGGCACCTCAATCACGCCGGCTCCGCGTACGGGCTGATCGGCGGAACGATCGGTCCGCGCGCCGGGTTCTTCTCCGGCTTCGCGATGCTCGGGGCGTACGTCGGCTTCTCCACCGGCACCTTGGCGCTGGCCGCGGCGTTCCTGAACGCGCTCCTCGCCGGGCTTCAGCCCGGGGTCGCGCACCCGTTCCAGTTGCCGTGGCCGGCCGTGATCGTGGTCGGCGGTGTCGTGTCGTTCCTCATGGCCGGTCGCGACGTGGCGTTGATCGCGAAGGTCCTCCTGGCGATCGAGGGCGTGGGCATCGTCGCCATGATCGTGCTCGTCGTCGCGATCTTCGTCCACGGCGGCGCGAAGCCCACCGGCTTCGACTTCTCGACGTTGAGCCTGTCCGGAGTGAACGTCTCGGCGGTGCTCTCGGGTGTGGTCGCGGCATTCCTGTCCTACGCGGGCTTCGAGGCGTGTGCCTCGCTCGGCGAGGAGACCAACGACCCGAAGCGGAACATCCCGCGTGCACTGTTCGGTACGCTGCTGCTCATCAGCGTGCTGTTCATCGTGGTGATGTTCGCGCAGACGATCGGTTTCGGCACGAACGCGGCGGGGCTGAAGGCGTTCGCGAATTCCAGTAACACCCTCGGCGACCTCGGCGACACCTACATCGGCACGTGGTTCGGTGTGATCGCGGTGTTCACGGCGACGTGCGCGGCGTTCGGGTGCCACATGGCGACGGCCGCGACGTCCGGCCGGATGTTGTACGCGTTCGCCCGCGACGGCTTCGGGCCCGCCGCACTCGGCGTGCTCGACGCGAAGGGCGGTCCCCGGCGCTCGACGCGGCTCGTGGTCGTGTTCACGATGCTCGCGCTTGTGGTCAGCGCCGCGACCGGCTGGCCGGTCCTCGGTACGGGTAGCGCAGCGATCGACGCCTACACCTACTTCGCCACGGCCGGGGCGGTGTCATTGATGATCGCCTACTTCATGGTCGAGGTCGCAGCCGTTCTCTTCGTCAACCACCAGCGCTTCCGCCCGATGCACGGCGGCGGCGGACGGGTCCTGGGCACGCTGCTACCGACGCTCGGCGGGATCGTCATCGCACTCGTGATCTGGTTCAACGTGAAGGACTCCACCGGTGCGGCGGCCGACGGGCTCGTCGGACTGTATTGGTGTCTGCTCGGCCTGGTGCTCGCGTTCGCAGCGTCGAAGATCGCGAGACGGGTGGGTGCGCAGCTCGCCCGCGAGCTCGATCTACCGGGGCTGGGAAAGGAACTCGACCCGGTCCATCACGTGCCGGCGGCTGAGGAAGGGACCCGATGACGTCGCTCCTCGAGCGCGACGCCCGGGCGATCGCCGGGATCGAGAAGCTCCGTTTCTTCCCACTGGAGGTCGTCTCCGGACGAGGGGCCGTCCTCTATGATCCCGCCGGACGCGAACTCGTCGACCTGTCCGCCACGTGGACCGCGTCCGGGCTGGGCCATGGCCACCCCGCGCTGGTCGAGGCGGTCGCGGCCGCCGTCCGCACCGCGCCCGGATCCGGTGGGCTGTCGGCGATCCACCCCGATTCGGTCGGGCTCGCCGAGGATCTGCTCGACCTGGTCCCCGGGGGCGGCGAGCGCAGGGTGTACTTGGGGCACGCCGGCTCGGATGCGAACGACGTCGCTCTGCGTGCCTGCCGGAACGCGAGCGGGCGGCGGACGGTGGTGGCGTTCGAACACGGGTACCACGGCGGTCTGGGCTCGGCCATGGGGGTGTCTGGTCAGCAGGTCGATGCCGGACACACCGCCGATCCGGACGTGGTGTTCGTCCCCTACCCCAATCCGTTCCGGCCTGGGCCGGGTGGGCTCATGGCCGATGTCACGGCATCACTGGCCGCCATCGAGGCCGCTCTGTCCGGGGGCTCCGGCGGCGGGGCCGCGTGCCTCATCGTCGAACCGATCCTGGCCGACGGCGGACTTGTCGTACCGCCAGACGGGTTCCTCCGGCGGGTACACGACCTGTGTGTCGCGGCGGGAGTGCCGCTCATCTGCGACGAGGTGAAGATGGGGCTCGCCCGGCCGGGCACCCTGCACGCCTTCGAGCACGACGGTGTCGTGCCCGAGATCGTCACATTCGGCAAGGCGATCGGCGGCGGGTTACCGCTCTCGGCGACCGTCGGGCCCGCGGCGATCCTGGATCACCCTGCGGGTTCCGCCCTGCTCACGACGGCCGGTAACCCGGTGTCGACCGCCGCCGGACGAGCCGTGCTGCGCACGCTCGTGACAGAGGATCTCGCGGCGCGCGCCGACACGGCCGGTCGCCGGTTCCGTTCGCTCCTGGGCCGCATCGCCGACGGCCACGGTGCAGACGGCGGCCGGTCCGCCGAGCGGATCGGCGATGTGCGCGGTCGCGGGCTCGCGATCGGTGTCGAACTGGTGCGGGACCGCGACAGCGGCACGCCCGACCCGACGCTGGCCCAGAAGGTCGTCTACCGGGCCTGGCAACTGGGCGCCGTGGTGTACTACGTGGGCGGCAACGTCCTGGAGATCACCCCGCCGCTCGTCATCGCCGATGCGGAGATCGATCGCGCGGCCGACATCCTCGACCACGCGATCAGCGATGCTATCGGCGGCCGCGTGAGCGATGAGGAGGTACGTCCCTATGCCGGTTGGTGACATCGATGTGCTCGCCGGTCTCGACGGGATCCCCGACGGGCTGGCCGAGGAGGCGACCGAACTCGCGCTCATCGACCATCACGTGCACGGTTGCTTCGCGGACCCGATCGATCGCGCGACGTTCGAGGAGGCGTTCAACGAGGGCTCCCCCGATCCGATCCCGTCGTTCATGACCCAGTTCGACTCGCAGCCGGGGTTCGCGTTCCGCCGCTGGTGCGCGCCGCTGCTCGGTCTGGAACGGCACGCGGCGGCCGACGACTACTGGGCGGCCCGCGCCGCCCTGTCCCCCGCGGAGCTCGACCGCCGGCTGCTCGCGCGCGCCGGAGTCGAACACTGGGTGATGGACACCGGATTCAACACCCGAGCGATCACCGGGCCGGCCGAGATGGCCGCTGAATCCGGCGGCGCGACGAGCGAGATCGTGCGCCTGGAGGCAGTCGCCGAGTCGCTCCTGGCCGCGCGGCCGGGAGCCGGAGCTGTCGCGTCCGACTTTCCGGAGGACTTCCGTGCGGCGGTCGCCGATGCGGCCGGCCGCGCCAAGGGCTTCAAGACGGTCGTCGCCTACCGCACGGGCTTCGACATCGACTGGACGCCGCCGAGCGACGCCGACGTGAGCGCCGCGGTCGCCCGGTGGCAGGCCTCGGAGGAGGCCGTCCCACGGCTCGTCGATCCGGTGCTCGAGTCGTTCGTCGTGCACACCGCGGTGGCGACCCGGCTGCCCCTTCAGGTGCACGTCGGTCTCGGCGATCGCGATCTCGATCTGCACCGCACGAACCCGATGCTCCTGCTGCCGCTGTTGCGTCGACCCGGTGTGCGCGGTACCGCGATCATGCTCCTGCACTGCTATCCGTACCACCGCGAGGCCGGATACCTAGCGCAGGCCTTCGACGACGTGTACTTCGATGTCGGGCTCGGTGTGAACTACGTCGGCGCGCAGAGCCGCCAGCTGATCGCCGAGTCGCTCGAGCTGGCCCCGTTCGCGAAGCAGTTGTACTCGTCCGACGGGTTCGGGCTGCCCGAACTCCATCTCCTCGGGGCCGTGCTCTGGCGCCGCGGTATGGCCGAGGTGATGGGTCGCTGGGTCGCCGCCGACGAGTGGAGCGAGGCCGACGCGCGCCGGATACTGCGGCTGATCGGCGTCGGCAACGCCCGCCGGGTATACGACCTCTGATACCGGGTCTCAGGCGCCGTCGTCCCTACCCCCTCGTCGAACTCGGCCGTCCACCACTGACCGCGGCGTCGGCGCTAACCGGCGAACGACACCTCGAGCCAGGCGATCATCTCCCGGGCCAACCGATCCTTGTTGCCGCGCTTGACGATGGCGTGGCCCTCGTCCTCGAACAGCACGGCCTTCGCGCTGCCGCCCTGCGCGGTCACGGCGTCGACGATCTGGAGCGACTCGGTGACAGGCACGTTGGTGTCGTGCACGCCGTGGACCACGAGCAGTGGCGCCACCAACCGGTCGATGTGATGGATCGGCGACAGCTCCCTGAGCAGCTCGCGATCGTGTTCGGGGTGACCGTATTTGGTGTACGCGGCGGCCGCGATCCACGGCTCGGTGTTGCGGTAGAAGCTCTCCAGGTCGCTCATCCCGCAGATCGCCACACCGGCCGCGTACCGGTCGGGGTGGAACGTCAGCGACGCCAGGGTCAGGTATCCGCCGTAGCTGCGGCCGCTGCACGCGATGCGGTCCGCGTCCGCGATCTCCGCGTCGACCAGGTAGTCGGCGCAGTCGGCGGCGTCGGCGATCGCGGCGAAGCGCCCGTATCGGTCGTCGGCGTGCGAGAAGGTGCGACCGAGTCCCCCGGATCCGCGTACGTTCGGCGCGAACACGTGGAAGCCGGCGGCGAGGAGTTTCTCGAACATCGAGTTGTAGCCGGGGACGGATTGCGCCTCGGGTCCGCCGTGGAAATACACCACCGTCGGACCGGGCTCCCCGCCGGGCACGTGCGGGCTCCGGTACAGCAGCCCCGACAGTTCGAGCCCATCGCGCGCGATGAAGCGCTCCAGGGAGGGGGCCGGGGCATCGCGCCCGACAGTCGGGGTGGGTTCGAGTGGAATGACCTCGGCGCGGCGCACGTCCACGAGCTGTACCTGGGGCGGCAGGCCGGGGCCCTCGACGGTCACCGTCAGCACGGAGCCCGCCGTGCTCATCGACAGTTCCCGGGCCACCAGGCCGGGCAGCCGCACCGGCGGGTTCACCGAACCGTCGGTGAGGTTGAGGATCTGGGTCTCGCTGTAGCCCTCGCGGTTCCACACGAGGGCGACGGTCGACATGTCGTTGGACACGGCGAACTCGTCGAGTGTCGCGGACTCGCGTTCGGCCAGCACCCGGTAGCGCACCCCGTCGTCGGCGACCTCGACGGCCAGCAGCCGGTGGTTCTCGCACTCGAAGTCGCTGCGCACCAGCATCTGCACGACACCGTCGTCCGCGCCCTGAGCGCCGAACAGGCTCGTCCGCCAGCCGTGCTCGAAGTCGAGGAGCACCCCGGCGTCGGTCGTCGAGCCCGGGTCGGCCGGTAGCAGCGGCTGCATCCGGCCGTCGCGGATCAGCAGTAGTTCGCGGTATCCGCGCGGGCCCACGCGCAGCAGGGCCGCGCCGTTCCAGGAGTCGACGAGCCGCGCGCCCATCCGGCGGTCCAGGACCGTCGTCTCCTGCGTCTGCGGATCGATCAACTGGGCCTCGGACACCCCGTCCGCCCCCGTGGCGGACACCCCGACGCGGTTCCCGTCCCAACACACCAGCTCCATCGTCCCGGCGCTGTCGCCCTCGCCGAGCCGGCGCGCAGCACGGTCCTCGGGATCGGTCGTGACGACCCACACCTGATGGTGCTCACCGCCGCCGGGCGAGACCTCGCACGCGAGCCAGTGACCGTCGGCCGAGTGCAGGATCTTCTCCACCGGCCCGTCCACCGGCAGCTCGACCCAGCGCGCCGAGCTCGTCTCCGTGAAGTGCAGGAAGCGTTGTGCCGCGCGCGGGTAGCCGCCCACGTCCACGATGTGGGCGAACGCCGATCCGTCCGGTGAGACCGAGCCGCCCCAGGTGCGGCGATACAGGAAACTCTCGGACACGCGGTCAGGCCTCCATGTCCTGCAGCCACATCTCGAGCAGGGCCATCTGCCACAGCGCGTTCGAGCCCAGGGTGGTCCGGATGCCGTTGGGGTCGCCCAGCAACCGGTCGACGGCCGCGACTTCGAACAGTCCCCGATCCTTCGCCGCCCGCGAGGTCAGCGCGTCGGTCACCATGTCCAGCATCTCCCCGTGGAGGTGACGGATCCCGGGGACGGGGAAATACCCCTTGGTGCGGTCGATGATCGCCGCCGGCAGCAGCGACCGGCTCGCCTCCTTGAGGACGCCCTTGCCGCCGCCCGACAGCTTGAGCCCCGGCGGGCAGGTGCCCGCAAGCTCGACGAACTCGTGGTCCAGGAACGGCACGCGCGCCTCGAGCCCCCACGCCATCGTCATCGTGTCGACCCGCTTGACCGGGTCGTCGACCAGCATGATGAGGGTGTCGGTGCGCAGCGCGGCGTCGACGGAGGTGTCGGCCCCGGCCGCGCTCTGATGCGCGGCGATCAGCTCGAACGACGGGTCGAAGGGCAGGTGGTACCGCGGTTGCAGCAGATCGAGTATGTCGGTGTGGCTGCGGTCGAAGAAGACCTTCGCGTATTCAGCCGTGGTGCGGTCGCGCGGGACTTCCGCCAGCGGCGGGTACCAGTCGTAGCCACCCAGGATCTCGTCGGCCCCCTGGCCCGACTGCACCACCTTGATGGATTTCGAGACCTCCTGGGACAGCAGGTAGAACGCGACGCAGTCGTGGCTGACCATCGGCTCGCCCATCGCCGCGATCGCCTCGGGTACCGCCGGCACGAGGCGGGAGGTCTCGATGTGGATCTTATGGTGGTTCGTGCCGAACTCGTCCGCCACCAGGTCCGAGTAGGCGTACTCGTCGCCGGATTCACCTCCGGCCGAATCGAATCCGATCGAGAACGTGGCCAGGTCCCGCTGACCGGCCCGCGCGAGCAGAGCGACGATCAGGGAGCTGTCCACGCCGCCGGACAGCAGCACGCCCACCGGTACGTCCGCGACCATGCGCCGCCGCACCGCGGCGTCGAGCGATGCGAGCAGGGCGTCCTGCCAGTCGCGCTCGGACCAGTCCGCTCGCTCCGGGGAACGACTGAACTCCGTGGTCCAGTAGTGGTGTTCCTGGATCGAACCGTCGGGTTCGATCCGCCGGACGGTGCCCGGCGCGAGCTTGCGGACACCGTCGTAGATCGTGTGGGGCGCGGGGACGACGGCGTGGAAGCTCAGGTAGTGGTGCAGGGCGATGCGGTCGATCGTGGTGTCGACGGGGCCACCGGCGAGCAGCGCCCGGATCGACGAGGCGAACCGCAGACCGCTCGGCCGATCGGCGTAGTACAGCGGCTTGATGCCCAGTCGGTCGCGGGCCATGGTCACCGCACCCGTGTCCGTGTCGACGATGACGAATGCGAACATGCCCTTGAAGTGCGAGACGCAGTCGGCGCCCCAGCGGTGGAACGCCTTGATGATCACTTCGCTGTCGGCGGTGGAGAAGAAGCGATAGCCGCTGCCCTGCAACTCCTTACGCAGCTCCGGATAGTTGTAGATGCAGCCGTTGAACACCAGCGACAGGCCGAGTTCCGTATCGACCATCGGCTGGCAGCCGCGGGCGGACAGGTCGATGATGCAGAGGCGACGGTGCCCGAACGCCACGCGCCCCTGCGACCACGTCCCCGCCGAGTCGGGCCCGCGCGCCGCCATGGCGTCGGTCATCCGGGCGACGGCCGAGACGTCCGGTGCCTGCCCGTCGAATCGGATCTCGCCGCAGATGCCGCACATATCTCTCCTACCTACTCACGATCCAGGTGTCCTTGCCGCCGCCGCCGCGCGAGGAGTTCACGATCAGGCTCCCCGCGGGAGCGACTCGGGTCAACGCTGCGGGCACCGGGTGCGCGGTCACCCCATCCGGTCCGCTACGCAGATGCACGAAGACCCGCAGGTCGACGTGGTGTGGGTACAGTCCGGAGCCGTCGAAGGTCGGATGGGTCGAGATGTTGAGGACCTCCTGGGCGATATAGCGTTCCGGCAGGCTGATCAGCTCCCGGCGGCGCGCGGCGAGCTCGTCCTCGGTCGCGTGCGGCCCGATGGTGATCCCGATCCCGCCGAAGCCGTCGATGGGTTTGACCACCAGCTCGTCCAGGTGGTCGAGCACGTAGTCGCGTTGACTCCGCTCGGCGCAGAGCCAGGTGGGGACCTGCGCGATGCCGGGCGTCTCACCCAGGTAGTACTCGATCATCGCGGGCACGAACGCGTAGACCGCCTTGTCGTCCCCCACACCGTTGCCCAGTGAGTTGGCGAAGGCCAGTGTGCCCTTGCGCATCGCCTGCGTCAGCCCCGAACGCAGCGTGTTGCCGTCGGCGCCGACCGACGACATCAGCATCTCCTCGTCGATGCGGGCGTAGACGACGTCGATGCGTTCGCGGTGCTCGCCGTCCACCCGATAGACGATCCCGTCGTGCACCAGCAGATCCGACGTCAGGAGCAGCGGGATCCCGGCACCGTCGGCGAGCATCTTGTGTTCGAAGTACGCGCTGTCGTCCCAACCGGACGTCAGTACCGCGCACGCCGGTACGCCGACGCACGCGGGCGGCGCCGCCGCGGCGAGGGTGTCGGCCAGCATTCCGACGGCCTCCGAGACGTCGAGCAGGCCCTCCGGCCTGGGGATCTCCGGAAAGAACTGCGTCATCAGGCGCCGGTTGGCGATGGCGTAGCTGACGCCGGACGGAACCCGCAGATTGTCCTCCAGGACGAGGAAGCGGCCGGGTTCGGTGGATACGAGGTCGACGCCGCAGACGTGCGCGCGCACCGCCGCCCACGCGGGCGCGCTGCCCACGGAGCGGAATCCCGGAGCGCGGTCGAGCACCTCGATCGGGATCACGCCGTCGGCCACGATCCGCTGCTCGCCGTATACGTCCCGCAGGAATGCGTTGAGCGCCAGGGCCCGCTGCGCGACGCCGGACGAGATCGTCTGCCACTCCGCGGCATTCAAGACGCGTGGCACCACATCGAGCGGAAAGACCTGCGCGCGATCGTGACCCGAGATGCGGAAGGTGACACCGTCGATCGACTGCTCGCGCTCGACCAGGCTCTGCCGCTTGCGCAACTCGACGGGGCCCAACTCGGCGGTGGCGGCGACGATCTCGCGATACGGACCCTGTACCCGCCCGTCCGCGGTGACCGCCTCGTCGTATGTCTTGGGCTCCCCCGGCTGGGTCCACGGCTGGTAGCCGTGCAGTAGTCCGGGGTCGGAATCGGCGACGGCGGGTGCCACGACGCGCCCCGCCGTCTCTGCGATGACGAGGTCGACCACATCGTTGAGCCGTCCCCGCCGTCGCAGCATCCGCCGCTGCCGGGACGCTGAGCTGCCGTCGTGGATCGCCTGCTCGCTCAGCCGGTACACGGTCTCCCAGTCGCCGAGCTGCTCGAGCTGCGGTCGCAGATCGGCGACCAGCGAGCGGACGATCTCCGCGGCGGGTCGCGGGGTCGCCGTCACCACGTCGACCAGGTCGCCCTCGAGGCCGGAGCGCGCCGCACGCCACAGCGCCGCCCGCTCGAGCGTCGGATGGCTGACGACGCCCGGCTCACCCGCGGCGATGGAGGCCGCCTCGCGGACGACCATCGCGCGGAAGAGCCCGGCGATCAGCGCGATGGTGTCGACGGACGGGCAGCTGTCGCACACCCGGAGCTCGAGGGTGTCGACCTTCGCCGAAGGACGGACGTCGAAGTACACCATGCCGGGGTCCGAGATGACGCCCGTCGAGATCAGGTCGTGGATCGCTGCGTCGTACTCGTCGGCGGTGTCGACGTGCGCCGAGATCCCCGTTGTCGGCCAGCGCTGCCACACCAGCGTCCGAACGCTGGCGTAGCCGGTGTCGGCGCCGTCCGACCAGAACGGGCTCGACACACTGAGCGCCAGGATGATCGGTACGTACGCGGCGACCCGTTTGGATACCTGCACCGCCTCGTCGCGGTCGACGACGTCGACGTGCACCTGGGTTCCGCAGATCAGCTGCTCGCGGGCGAGGAGTTGGTAGTCGGCCAGCATACGGCGGTACCTGGGAGTCTCGGTGACCTGCAGCTCCGTCGGGACCGCGAGCGGCACCGTCCCCGCTGCAGCCACCCCCATCCCGAGCTCCGCGGCTGCGGCCGAGAGCGTGGCGCGCGAGCGGGTCAGATCCGCCCGCAGTTCGTCGAGTCCGCGGTGGACGGCCGAGTTGGATTCGATCACGCACCGCTGCAGTTCCTCGACGTACACATCGTGCGGGAGCAGCTCGAGCAGCTCCGGGGCGCGCGGAGTCAGCCGGCGGGTTCGGAGGTCGATCAGGTGGAACTCCTCTTCCACCCCGAGGGCCCGCCTGCCGTCGTCCGCCATTCAGCCAGCGTATGCCCGTTCTTCCTGGAGTGCTGAGCAGCGCTTTTCGGTGCCGGTGGCGGCCGTGCGGGGAGCGGCGGCGGACGCGCGGAATGGGTGGCGTAAAAGTGGCGTAACATTGCGGCTCGTGCGCACTCCATCGACGGGCCCCGGGGCGGCGAACGAGAGCGGACGGCCGGAACGTCTCCGCTCGGAGCGGGCCCGCCGGCTCGCGGACCGCATCCGGCAGGATGTTCTAGGCGGGCGATTCGCTGCGGGGGCGTTGCCCGACGAGCACCACCTGGTGACGGAGTACGGCGCATCGCGGAACGCTGTTCGCGAGGCCCTGCGCCTGCTGGCGGCCGAAGGGCTGCTGGTCCGCAGGCCGGGGTTCGGGACCCGGGTCGCCGCGCAGAAGTTCGCCCACAGCCTCGATCGACTCGCCGGGCTGGCGGAGACACTGAACCACCGGGGCGGCATCACCAACGAGGTCCGAAGCCTGACGTGGCAGGCCGCCGCGCCGGATGTCGCGCGGCGGTTGGACGTCGATCCGGGAACCACTGTGCTGTACCTGGAGCGGCTGCGCACGCTCGACGGCGAGCCCCTCTCGGTCGACTGCTCGCACCTCACCGCCGACATCGGTGCCGAGCTGGTGACGATGGACCTGGGCTCCCGGGACGTGTTCGAGCTCATCGAGCTGATCGTGGGCATGCCGCTCGGCGTCTCCGAGGTCGCGGTACACGCGGTCAACGCGGAGTCGGACGTGGCCGACGTCCTCGGGTTGGCGGCGCGCGATGCGGTGTTCACCGTCGACCGCCTCACGCGCCTCGCAGACGGGCGCCCCGTCGACCTCGAGACCCTCCACATCCGCGGCGACCGGATGTCTTTCACCAGCGTCCTGCACCGCTCACCCGGTCCGGGTGCCCCGCCGTCGCACTCCGTCGGATGAGCGGCGTCGCGACGATGTTCGTGCTCGCCGGGTTCGGGCTGGCAGCCGGCATCGGGATCACGGCGGTGGGCCCGGGCGGGGTCCTCGCCACCGTCGCCCTGTTCCTGCTCGGCGGTCTGTCGCCAGCCGGGGTCGCCGGGACCGCGATCGTCACCCACGTGGCCACGGGCGCCGTCGGCAGCCTCGCGTACCGTCGGTCCGGGCAGCTTCACAATGCCGAGACACGCCGAACTGCAAGGCTTCTCGCGGTCTTCGCGGTGGTCGGCACGCCGATCGGCATCGCGGTCAACCAGGTCGCGCCGCACTGGCTGTTCGGGGTCCTGCTCGCGGTCTTCGCCGTCGTCGTCGCCTTCCTCTCCTGGTTCCGCTCGCGGCGCGAGGCGGAGGCGGAGCACGAGCGCCGACACCCGCTCGGCCTGCTGCTCGCGATCGGTCTGGGCGTCGCGATCGCGGGCGGGATGTTCGGCGTCGGCGGCCCGTTGCTGACGGTGCCGCTGCTGGTCGCCGCCGGGAGTCCGGTCCTCAGCGCCCTGGCCGCCGCGCAGGTGCAGTCGATCGCGATCGCCGGCATCGGCGCCGTCGGCTACGCGGCCCGCGGCGACATCGACTGGCGGCTGGCCCTCGTCGTGGGCGTGCCGGAGCTGCTCGGTGCGGTCGTCGGCTGGCGGATCGCCCACGCCGCCGCCCCCCGCCAGCTCCGTGGCGCGATGATCGCCGCCCTCATCGCCGCCGCGGGGATGACCCTCGCGCACATGTGATCCGGGGCGCGCCGAACCACCGTTCGAGTCGCCCGTCCAACTCGCGCTGCGCGTCGCCGACCCAGGCCACATGGCCGTCGGGTCGCAGTAGCAGCGCCGGATGCCCGAGCGCGTCGACGTGGGCGGCGACGGTGTCGACCCGCCCGGTCCACCGCGCGGCCGAGAGCCGCCCCGTGGTGTCTACGAGCAGCCCGCGTCCGGTGCGCATCCGCTCGTAGAGGCGCCCGTGGCCGAGCGCGACGTCGGGCATGTGGCGCCCGACGCGGTCGTTGTCGTCACCGAGGTCGTACCGCACGCTCAGGGCGGCGATCTTCTCGGTCAGGTAGCGACCGACACCGGGCAGCGTCATCAACTCGGTGACCAGGCGGCGCGCCGCCTGGGCGCCCGGCTCGACCGACGCCAGCTCCATATGCGCCCGAGTGGTGTCGAGCACGGCGACGGCCACCGGCCGTCGCTCCGCCTGGTAGCTGTCCAGCAGGGCGGCGGGGGCCCACCCGGCGACCTCGGCCGCCAACTTCCACCCGAGGTTGAACGCGTCCTGGACACCCAGGTTGAGCCCCTGCCCGCCGATCGGCGGATGGACGTGCGCCGCGTCTCCGGCCAGCAGCACACGCCCCACCCGGTAGCGTTCGGCGAGGCGCGTCGAGTTCCCGAAGCGCGACAGCCAACGCGGCGAGTGCGCGCCGAAGTCGGTACCCGCGGTGGCGATCAGCCGATGCCGCAACTCGTCCAGCGTCGGCGCGACCGTCCGGTCGTCGGTGACGGCGGCCGCGGGCACCACGACCCGGAACAGCCCGTCGCCCAACGACCCCACGCCGAACCGCACCTGGGTCTTGCGGACCTCGGCCGTCACGGCGGTGATCTCGTCCGGCGGCGCGGCGAGCTCGATCTCCGCCAGCAGGGTGTCCGCGGTGCTCGGCTCGCCCGGGAACCCGACGCCCAGGAGCTTGCGCACCGTGGACCGGCCACCGTCGGCCCCGACCAGGTAGCGCGACCGCAGCCGCGTGCCGTCGCCGAGTTCGACGGTGACCCCGTCCGCGTCCTGCGCCAGTCCGACGACCTCCGTGCCACGGCGGATCTCGGCACCCTGCTCGACCGCGTGCGCAGCGAGGATGCGGTCCGTGACGGGCTGCGGCAGCCCCAGCACGAATCCGTGTGCGGTGTCGAGCTCGGCGGGCTCCGGTCCCGAGCCCGCCGCGAAGAACCCCATCGGTGGGTACTTTCGCCCCTCCGCGAGGCAGCGCGCGAGGAGCCCGCGCGAGTCCATGATCTCGATGCTGCGCGCATGCATGCCGAGCGAGCGCACCACGGGTGTCGGCACCGGATCGCGCTCGAGCACAGTCACTTCCACACCCTGCAGACGCAGCTCCGCGGCCAGCATCAACCCGGTCGGTCCCGCTCCCACGATGATCACGTCGTTCATCGCCGCACCCCCAGTCGTATACCGGTCGTCGAGTTCAGTCGTAGATGACGGCCAGGCCCCGGCGGGTGAGGTCGGCCAGCCGGTCTCGCATGGCCTGCTGCTGCTCGGGCGTATGCCCCACCCAGTGCGTGAGTTCGCCGACGATCCGCACCGGCTCGCGGGTGCGGTACGAGCGGGTCGGGTTGCCGGGGAACTTCTTGTCGGTGACGTTCGGGTCGTCCTCGAGCGGGCCCTCCGGTTGCACCATGTAGATGCGGCCCGGGCCGTCGCCCAGAGCCAGCTCGGCACCCCACGCCGCCGCGTCCAGTGTCCGCGTGACGTAGACGTGGTTCGCGACACGCCCACTCTCGTAGTTCGATCCGTGCCCGGGCACCAGCAGATCACCCACCGACAGGTCTGCCTTCGTGCCGTGCAGGAACTCGCCCGAGTCGTGCACTTCGAAGGGCTTCGGCGTACTCGTCACAGCATCTTCCGTCCGTCGGAGAACATGGCCGGACGATTGTGCGCCGCACCCCGGGCCTTGCCGCAAGCCCCGGGGTCGGCTATAGATTGAAGTGGGGTCGGGGTGGGACGCACCTGGTCGAGCCGACCCCACGTCGTTCCGATCTCGTCGTTCGATCACATATCCCGTGCGTTCGCAATCGACAGGTCGGTTTCCCTCTGCTCGTCCTCCTCGCCGAACGGTTCATCGACCGCACGAGGGGTGACCACCGGTGCCTGTGGGGTCCTGTCGAATACGAGTCGGGTGACGTCGGGGCGAGCGTAGTGGCCGACCGGATCGACGATGTTCTTGGCGAGATCGATCGCAGACAGGTCGATATCGGCGTACACGATTCCCTCGGTCGTCGGATCGAGCGGTCCGGTGAGGAGCGAGGTGTCGGGCCCGAAGATGCGCGCGATTCCTCCGCCGCCCGTGTAGATGGGCGTGGGTCCGCCGTCTGCCGACGGGAAGACACGAGCACCATCGTCCGACATGATCTGCGAGGCGAGCAGGACGAAACAGCTCCCCTCCAGCGCATAGGTCTGCGTGGCGGCGATCAACGGCTCGGCGCTCAGCATCGGTACGAAGCCGAGGATGCCGAAGCAGGGCCACGCTGCGACATGCACCTGCTCGTGCTGGGCGTACATCGCGTATTTCGTGAGCGGCTGGATGTGCTCGAAACAGTTGAGTGCGCCGAGCCGCCCGACGGTGCTGTCGACCACGGCGATGTCGCTACCGTCGCCCTCCCCGAAGAGGGTGCGCTCCGCATGGGTCGGCTTGAGCTTGCGTCGATGAAGCAGGACCTCACCGTTCGGATCGATGATCAGTTGGGCCATGTAGAGGGAACCGGCGGACTTCTCGGAGATTCCGACGACGACGGTGATGTCGTTGCGGCGCGCGGCATCACGAATGCGCGCGACGTGCGGGCCGTCGACCGTCGGCGAGTTGGCGTGGTATCGGGCGACGAACGGCACCTGGTCGAGCACCGTGTACGACCAGAGGAACACGGGGTATCCAGGGATCCACGTCTCCGGAAAGGCGACGAGCGCAGCCCCCTGGGCCGCAGCCTCTTCGATGAGTCGAACCGTCTTGTCAGTCGTGCCGTCGATGTCGAGCCAGACCGGCTCGGCCTGTATCGCGGCCACACGGTGCGTTGTCATGAGTCTCTCCCGATCTCCGCCGATGTCGTTCGCAATCACGCTAGGAGGGGGCCACTCCTGCTGTCTTGACCGTCTCTGTCGCACCCTGTGCCTTGTCTGCACAGCGCTGTGCCGGTCGACCGCTCCCGCGGCACCCGACCGGGAACGGGCGAGCCGAGTAGAGTCGTCGGCATTGATCGGGCCCCCGAGAGGCTGTCGAGATGCTGCATCCAGATGTCGTGGTCGATTCCATCGCGGAGTGGGAGGATGCGTCCGCCGCCACTTTCGTACCCCTCCGCTGCCACGGCCGACAGCACGGGTTCCACGCCGAGATGAGCACCGTCGTCACCGGGAGCAGTGCGCTGAGTTGGATGGTCTCGGCCCCGGTCACCGTCGAGCGCACCGAATACGCCTCTCGGCAGTACGTGGGCGACGATCTCTTGCTCACTCTGCAGCTACGCGCGGCGAGCACGGTCATGCAGGACGGTCGGACGAGCAGGATCTCACGGGGCCGGGCGGCGGCGTACGACCCGCGCCGGCCCTACGTGCTCGATTTCCCCGAGCGTGGACAGGAACTGATCGTCGTGCGGGTCGACCGGCGCGAACTGGGACTGCGCCCCAACGAGATCGATCGCGCAATGGCCTGCCCACTCGATCAGCGCACCCCCGGGGTCCCCGCGCTGTTCGGACTGGCCGGGGGTCTCGCACGCGAGTCTCGGCCTACTCCAGCACCGGTCGCGAATGCGCTCGCCCACCTCATAGGTGTAGCGCTGCGGACCGCGGCGGACGCACCACTCGACTGGGATGACGACACGTTGTTGCGCGGTATCCGAGCTCATGCACTCGGGCGGCTGCAGGAGCCCACTCTCGACGTATCCGCGCTTGCGCGCGCTCATTTCGTCTCCGAACGCAAGGTGCACGCGCTGTTCGCGGCGGTGGGTGACACTCCGGCCGGTTGGATCCGACGCCAACGCGTCGCGAAGGCGACGCACCTGTTGCAGTCGACCACGCAGTCGATCGCACAGGTCGGCGCCGCGTGTGGCTATCCCGACCCGAGCGTCTTCGCGCGCGCGTTCCGCCGCGAATCCGGCGTCTCGCCGACCTTCTGCCGAGCGGCCGCGAAGTCCTGCGCCTCACCACGTGACGGGTAGCGAGACCAGACCGCGGAATACCCAGCCGTTCCAGTCGGCCGCACGAGCCGGATCCACTCGAAGAGTCGGGATCCGTTCGTACAACCTGGGCAGCGCGATCTCGCCCACAGCACTTTTCGCCGCCCAGCGACCGGCGCACATGTGCACCCCGCTGCCGAAACCGAGGTGCCCCCGCGCAGTACGCCGGACCTCGTACCGCCCGGCGTCGTCGAATACCGACTCGTCGCGGTTGGCGGAACCCAGCAGCAGTCCCACATTCGCACCCAGTGGGATCCTCGTACCGAACCAGTCGAGCTCCTGAGTCGTCTCCCGAGGGACCATGCCGATGGGCGACAGCCACCGCGCGGTCTCTTCGAACGCCGCACCCCACTCCACCTCCCCAGAGCGAACGACGGCCAGTTGTCCGGGGTGGGTACCAAGGGCCCAGACCATGTTCGTGATCATGTGCGCAGGCTCGTTCACTCCACCCGAGATCGCCAAATGCACGTTTGCGCGGACGATCTCGTCGGGAAGACCGCAATGGAGCAGATGTGATGTGATCGACGAGTCGGGCGCGCGGCGCAGGCGTGGGAGTATCTCGTCCAGCACCGCGCCGACTTCCGCCTGGCTCTGCTCGCAGCGCCGCCAGACCTCCGGCGCGTCGAGGATGTTGCCGATACCATCGATGAAATCCGTGGACCAGCGGCGCATGTCGCCGACACCGACACATCCCGAGAGACCGAGGAGATCGATGAGGTTGCTGCTCGCGACCGGGGCGGCGAAGTCCCGCTCGAGGTCGGCATCCGCGGGCCCCATCTCGAGCAGGTGATCGATCCAACGGTCGACGGTGTGGGAGAACCCCGGGGACCACGTGTCACGGACCGTCCGTGGTCGAAGAGTCGCATTGATCGAGCTGCGCTCGGCGCAGTGGTCGGGATCGTTCTTGCGGAGCATCGGTCGCCCACCGAGCGCCCGCACCATCGTCAGATTCGTCTCGGAGTAGGCCGAGAAGAGCTCGGGGCGGCGCTCTGCGGCGCTCACCGAGGCGTGGCTCGTCAGTAGGTACCGACCGATGGCGGGAGCGTGCACGACCGAACCCAGCGCGCGCAGTCGTTCGTACGTCGGGTACGGGTCGCGGGCCATCCCACTGGGGTCGAGCCAGTCGGCGACCGGCGGGGCGGGCGGAGTGGTGGTGGTGGTCGACATCGCTGGTCCTCGCTTCGGTGGGGTCCCCGGCCTGTGACGAGACCCACATCGGGCAGTATGCCGCCGCTTGTGGCACCGGCCAAAGCGGAACTTTCCACGTTACTTCCCCTGCTCAACCGGGGAAGCGTCGGTGTTCATCGCGGAGGCGGCGAACCCCCGACCGAAACTGCGACGTCGATGATCGCCGCGAGTCGTGCGGGCACGTCACCAGAGACCCACACGGCCAGCGCGTCCACTGTGCGCGGCGCGGGCTCGATCGGCACGAAGACGACGCGCCCGCCATCCCAGGTCATGGGATCGATGTCCCGACGCATAAGGAGGGTGTAGCCGAGCCCACGGCCCACCAGCGACCGACAGAGCTCGTAGTTGTGCGTGCGGAGCGCGATGCGCGGTGTGATGGATCTACTCGACATCAGCTCGAGGGTGTGGACGCGGCTTGCGAGGATGTCGAGCAGGATCATCGGTTCATCAGCGATCTCCTCGAGCCGGGCGGCGCGGCGCCCTGCGATCGGGTGGGACTCGGCGACGACGATGCAGGCCTCCGTCGAGAAGAGCCTGCGCCGCTCCAACTCCGGCGGGACGTCGATGTCGAACGCCAACACGACGTCGAGGTCGGCGTTGGCGAGAGCGTCGAGCAACGCCGGCTGCTCCCCGGTACGGAACTGCACGCGCAGCGCCGCGTGTCGTTCGCGGGCCTCGCCGATCAACGCCGGAAGTAGAACGGGCGCAAGCGTATCGACCGCTCCCACCCGGACGGGTCCGGTCAGCACCGACGACTCGCGCCCGACCGCTGCGCGGAGGTCCTCCGCCTCGGCCACCACACGATGCGCGATCGGCAGCACGGCCAGACCATCTGACGTGAGGTTCGCGCCCCGGGACCGACGCCGATGCAACAGGTTCGCCCCGAGCGCACGCTCGAGCGCCGTCAGCGCGTCGGAGACCGCGGAGTCCGATGCGTGCAGCACAGCGGCGGCGGCGGTGATCGACCCGGTCTCGGCGACCGCGAGGAAGCATTCGAGTTGGCGCAGCGTGAACGGTGACGAGGAGAGCGCTCCGACCAGCGCATCCGGCTTCGGCATCGGACCAGGCTAATCCTCCTCCGATAATTCCGTGGAAGCTACACGATAAGCTCCGCTTTTCCTTCTATAGCGGGCGCGGCAGGATGAGTTGTCAGTGACGACTACTACATCCAGGAGCGGATCATGCCGTGCATCACATACCTTCATCCCGATGGGCGCCGCGACGAGATCGCCGTCGATGCGGGCACGACCGTCATGCGCGCAGCGGTGGGCAACGGCATCGAAGGCATCGTCGGTGAATGTGGTGGGCAGGCGATGTGTGCAACCTGCCACGTCTACATCGACTCGGACATCGAGCTTCCCCGAGCATGCGAGGACGAGGAGGAGATGCTCGAGTGCACCGCTGCCGAGCGCTTGGCGAACAGCCGCCTCGGCTGTCAGCTGCGAGCGGGAGAGCACTTCGACGCACTCGTAGTACGTCTGCCCGAACGGCAGGTCTGAGCATGTCGACCGAGCGAGGCGCGGAGGGTCGGGCGGCGGTCGTCATCGGTGCCGGCCACGCCGGGGTCACCGCTGCGACAGCCCTCCGCGAGCGCGGATGGACTGGACACGTCGTGCTCCTCGGCGCAGAGGACCGGGCGCCGTACCAGCGCCCGCCGCTCTCGAAGGGCTACCTGTCGGGCAGGGAGAGCGAGCACGACTTCCAGCTGACGTCGACGACATCGCTCGAACGCAGAGGCATCGAGTACCGACAAGGGGTACAGGCGATCGATATCGATCGAGAGAGGCGTCGTGTCCTCGACTCCGAGGGCGGCGCGCTCGCCTACAGCGCGCTCATACTCGCCACCGGAGCGCGTGCCCGGCGCCTCGGCGTGCCGGGCGAAGAGCTCATCGGCGTGCACTCCCTGCGGTCGGCCGACGACGCCGTCGCTCTTCGTGCTCGCTTCGCGGCAGCCCGACGGATCGTGATCGTGGGCGGAGGGTATCTCGGACTCGAGGTGGCCGCCGCGGCGTCCGCTCACGGCGACGTGACCGTACTCGAGCGTACGTCGCAGCTGCTTCACCGCTCGGCCAGTGCGCCGATCGCGAGCCGACTCGCGGCCGGCCACCGTCACCGCGGTGTCCGCATCCTCTACAACGCCGCGATCGCGGCGTTCGAAGGCATTGATGGGCGGATAGCCCGCGCGGTGCTCGCCGACGGTCGCATCCTGCAGGCCGACCTGGTCGTCGTGGCGGTCGGCGCAGAGCCGGATTGTCGCCTCGCTGCGAGGGCCGGGCTCGCGGTCGACCGAGGTGTCGTGGTCGATGACCGACTTCGCGCCGCCGATCCGCACATCCGCGCCATCGGCGACTGCGCCCGGTGTCCGAACGCGCACGCCGCACGACCGATACTCCTTCAATCCGTACAGAACGCTGTCGATCACGCACGCTACGTCGCAAGCGATCTCGCCGACGGCGAGCGTGCTCCGTACGAGGCTCTCGCGTGGTTCTGGAGCCGTCAGTACGACCTGAATCTCCAGATCGCGGGCATCGCCGATCCCGACGACGGCGTGGTGCTCGTCGACTCACAGGAACACGACAAGACCGTCGCGGTCCGGGTGCGCGACGGCCTGATCACTGCCGTCGAAACCCTCAACAGCCCAGGCGTACATGTTCGTGCACGCCGCTTACTCGCACAGGGACCCGTCGCCCTGGACCGCGCCGCTACGTCGCGATTGAGCGCATGACCGGACGCATCAGCCCTCGTCGAACTCGGCCGTCGAGCCGCCGACGGGGATCGCGGGCAGGCCGAGCTTGCGGTGATCCCAGGTCCGGGTGCGAGCCGCCCGCACCCGCACGCAGACCCGCTTGTCCATCATCGCGTCGACGCCGGGACGCTGGTCGTCGGTGTATGGTCCGACGTACCGCTCCCACATCGCGATCCCCAGTCGCAGAACGGCCTGCGCCTCGTCGGTGAGCTCGGCGGATCCCTCGATCTCGACGCCCCGGAGTGAGTCGTACGTGCGTCCCGCCTCGACGAGCACCGAGACGCGCGGGTCGCGCCGCAGGTTGACGGCCTTCTGCGACTTGGCCTTCGTCTCGAACCACAGGTCACCGTCGAGCACGGCATACCACATGGCCACGAGGTGTGGCTGCCCGCCGAGCCCGACGGTGGCGAGCGTCGCCGTGCGGCTGCGTGCGAGGAACTCCCCCGCTTCGTCGGCGGTCATCGCGACCTGTGCGCGCCGGTTGATGCCCATCGTCACCGCGCCGGCTGCACGCGGGCGGCCTGCACCCGGTCGGCGGCCTCGTCGAAGCCCGATACCAGCTCGGCCATGATCTCGGCCACCGACCGCACCGAGTTCATGCGCCCCACGATCTGACCGACCGGCATCGCGACCACCGACGGATCGTGCGACGCGTGGATCCGCCGGTGCGCCTCGCCCACGAGGATGTTCTGCAGCGGCATCGGCAGGGGCGCAGGCGCACCCGGCTGGGCCCAGGCGTCGGTCCAGCGGGTACGCAGCAGCCGTGCCGGCTTGCCCGAATAGATCCGGGTGCGGACGGTGTCGGCGGACGTCGCCGCCACCAGCGCCTGCTGCATCGTCGCCGAGTTCGCGTGCGTCTGAAGGTATTCCGTGGTGGCGAGCCAGTACGATCCCATCCACACGCCCTGCGCGCCCAACGCCAGCGCGGCGGCGATCTGCCGCCCGGAACCGATGCCGCCGGCGGCGAGCACGGCGGCGTCGGAGCCGACGGTGTCCACGACCTCGGGGAGCAGCACCATCGACGCGATCTCGCCGGTGTGTCCCCCCGCCTCGTACCCCTGCGCCACGACGATGTCGACGCCGCCCTCGACGTGCGCCCGCGCGTGGGTGGCACGGCCGGCCAACGCGGCGACCTGCACTCCGCGGTCGTGCGCGGCGGCGATCACGTCCTGGGGTGGGGACCCGAGTGCGTTGGCCACCAGCGAGATCCGGTGGCTCAGCGCGACCTCCACATGCGCGCGGGCCACCGAGTGCAGCCAGCCGAGCACCCCGGCGGCACCGTCGTCGCCCGCGGGGAGCTCGGGCACGCCCAGCTCGGTGAGCGTCCGCTCGACGAAGGCACGGTGCTCCTCGGGGATGTAGCTCGACAGATCGGCGGCGGTGCCCTCGGTGGGCACCTTGTTGGGCATCACGATGTCGACGCCGTAGGGCCGGCCGTCGGTGGTCTCGTCCATCCAGTCGAGGACGCGGTCCAGCTCGTCCGCGTCGTTGAACCGGACGCAGCCGAGCACGCCCAGTCCGCCGGCGCGCGATACCGCCGCCGCGACGTGCTCGGACGGGGTGAAGGCGACGATCGGGTACTCGATGCCGAAGCGATCGCAGATCGGTGTGCGCACGTCAGCGCCCCTGGACCGACGGTACCGCGGGGATCGCGGTCTCGGGGGTCGAGGTGGTGTGCCGGGTAGCCCACGGGTAGTCGGGCTTGCCGCTGGGCTGCCTGTGCACCCGGTCGACCAGCCACACGCTGCGCGGGACCTTATAACCGGCGATCTTGGTGCGGGCCTGCCGCAGGACGGCGGGGATGTCGAGCTCGACACCGTCGCGGGCCTGGATGAGCGCACCCACCCGCTGCCCGAGGCGGTCGTCGGGCACGCCCACGACCAGCACGTCGAACACGTCGGGGTGCGACTTGATCGCGCCCTCGACCTCCTCGGGGAAGACCTTCTCGCCGCCGGTGTTGATGCAGCCCGAGCCGCGCCCGAGCAGCGTGAGGGTCCCGTCCTCCTCGTACCGCGCGTAGTCGCCGGGGATCACGTACCGCTTGCCGTCGATCTCGGCGAAGATCGTGGCGGACTTGACCGGGTCGTTGTAGTAGCCGATCGGCACGTGACCGGTGCGGGCCATCCGGCCGGTCGCGCCCGGCGCCATCGGGACCAGCGCACCGTCGTCGTCGATGAGCGCCGCCTGCGCGCTCGGGTTGACCCGTGGCCCCTGCGTGTAATCGACGCCGCGCGCCACGATGCCGATCCCCACGAAGCCGCTCTCGGAGGAGCCGATCGCGTCGGTGAGGAACAGGCTCGGGAACGTGTCGAGGTACTCCTCCTTGAGCGACTGCGAGAACAGCGCCGCGTGGGAGGTGAACGAGACGAGCGACGAGGCGTCATAGTGGCCGGCCTTGTACGCATCCATCAGCGGTCGGGCCATCGCGTCCCCGACCACGGTGAGGATCTGGACCCCGTTGTCCTGCACCGCCTGCCATACCACGTCGGGGTCGAAGTGCGGGACCAGCACGACGGTGCCGCCGCCGAACAGGTTCATCATCGCCGCCCACTGCGCCGCGCCGTGGATCAGCGGCGACGCCGGCATCGCCACCATCCCCGGCCCCTGCGCACCCATCTTCGAGGGTTGCCACTCGTCGGTCACGTATTCGCCGGTGATGAAGTTGATGCCGCCGCCCAGGGTGCGGTACACGTCCTCCTGGCGCCACATGACGCCCTTCGGCCGCCCAGTGGTGCCGCCGGTGTACAGGATGTACAGATCGTCCGGGCTGCGCTCGGCGAAACCTCGCTCGGCCGACTGCGCTGCGAGCGCCGACTCGTAGTCGGCGACGCTCACCGCTGCGCCGCCGGCGGCGCGCAGATCCTGGAGTGCGGTGTCGCCGTCGCCGTCGGTCCCGTCGTCCACCACGACGAGGGTCCGCAGCAGCGGCGCGTCCGGGAGCACCGCCGCGACCCGGCCGGCGTACGGTCGCTCGAAGACGAGCGCCTTCAGGTCGGCGTTGGTGAAGATGTGCCGCAGCTCGTCGGCGACGTACCGGTAGTTGACGTTGATCGGTATCGCCCGCAGCTTGAACGCCGCGAACATGGTCTCGACGGTCTCGATCGAGTTGCGGGAGTACACGCCCACGTGGTCCCCCGCACCGATCCCGCGTGCGGCGAGGTGATGCGCCAGCCGATTGGCGCGCTCGTCGAGCTCGCGGTAGGTGACCGTGCGGCGCCCGCAGACGAGGGCGGTGCGGTCGGGCATGGCGTCGACGGAGTGCTCGAGGAGATCGGCCACATTGAAGCTCATGGAATCAAAACTAGAACATGTTACTGTTCGGCGTGGTGGGTTTTCGGAACTCGCCGCAAACTCTTCTCCCGGGGAATTCCTCGGTCCCTGTCCCCGACCCGGAAGGCGGACGAGATGACCACCAGCCAGGCGAGCGCCGACGGGTCGGTCCCCGGCGGCGAGGTCCCGCACGCCCTCGTGGAGCAGCGCGGCCACACCCTGATCGTGACCATGAACCGGCCACACGCGCGCAACGCGCTCACCGGTGAGATGCTCTCGATCATGGTCGACGCGTGGGACCGCGTGGACCGGGATCCCCAGATCCGCAGCGCCGTCCTCACCGGAGCCGGCGGCGCGTTCTGTGCGGGCGCCGACCTCAAAGCCATGGCCCGCAGCGACCCGGGCGCCGCGATGTCCGGTGGTGGCTGGGACCCCGCCCGCATCCCCGGACTACTCAAGGGGCGCCGCCTGACGAAGCCGCTGATCGCCGCGGTCGAGGGCCCCGCGATTGCGGGCGGCACCGAGATCCTGCAGGGCACCGACATCCGGGTCGCGGGTGAGAGCGCGCGGTTCGGCGTCTCGGAGGCCCGCTGGAGCCTGTACCCGATGGGTGGCTCAGCGGTGCGGCTCCCCCGGCAGATCCCGTACACCGTCGCAGCCGAACTGCTGCTGACCGGCCGGCACATCACCGCCTCCGAGGCAAAGGACATCGGGCTGATCGGTCACGTCGTGCCCGACGGTGCCGCGCTCGACAAGGCGCTCGAGCTGGCTGCGCTGGTCGACGCGAACGGTCCGCTCGCCGTCGCCGCCATCCTGCGGGCGATGCGCGAGACCGAGGGGATGCCCGAGGAGGAGGCGTTCACCGTGGACGCCCGGCTGGGGCTGGAGGTGTTCCGCAGCGCGGACGCCAAGGAGGGGCCGCGTGCCTTCGCGGAGCGGCGGAAACCGAGGTTCACCGGCCACTGAGCGGGTTCGCCGGCCACCGAGCAACATGTGCACCGTTCCGTCGGCGCGCGGGCGCCGACGGAACGGTGCACATGTTGGTTCCGGGGGCAGCGGTCGCCGACGGAACGGCGCACATGTTTAGTGGTACCGCGCGCGGAGTGCCTTCTTGTCCGGCTTGCCGAGGGCGCTGACGGGGATGGCGTCGACGAAGTCGACGGACTTCGGCGCGTACACCGATCCCTTGCGGTCGCGGACGAGCGTGGTCAGCTCGGCGGCGTCGGCGGACCTGCCCTGCCGCAGCACGACCACCGCTTTCACCGCCTCGCCCCAGCGTTCGTCCGGCACCCCGATCACGGCGACCGCCGCGACGGCCGGGTGTGCCGACAGGACGTCCTCGACCTCGCGCGGGTACACGTTGAAGCCGCCCGTCACCACCATGTCCTTCTTGCGGTCGACGATGTACAGGAACCCGTCGTCGTCGAACCTGCCGACGTCGCCGGTGTGCAGCCATCCGCCCCGCAGCGCCTCGGCGGTCTGCTCGGGCTTGTTCAAGTAGCCCTGCATCACCAGCGAGCCGCGGACGCAGATCTCCCCCGACTGCCCCTTCGACACCGGCTCGCAGTCGTCGTCGAGCAGGGCGACGTGCAGCCACGGGACGGGGCGGCCGCAGCTGGTCAGCAGTTCGGGCCGGCCGAGGTCGTGGTCTCGCTTCCGGAGTACGGAGATCGTCATCGGGCATTCCGCCTGGCCGTAGAACTGGAAGAAGATCGGCCCGAAGCGCTCGATCGCCTCCGCCAGCCGCGTCGGTGAGATGGCCGATGCGCCGTAGTACACGGTCTGCAGGCTGGACAGGTCGTACTCGCTCAGCCGCGGGTGATCCAGCAGCGCGTACAGCATGGTCGGGACCAGCATCGTCGCAGTGATCCGGTGCCTCTCGATCGCCTCCAGCACACGCTCGGGATGGAAGCCGGGCAGCACCACCATCGAGCCGCCCTGCATGCTGATCGGGTTCCAGAACGCCCCACCGGCGTGGCTGAGCGGTGCGCAGGCGAGAAACCTTGTGTCCGCGGGCCACTCCCACTCCGTGCGCTGGATCCGCAGCAGCGCGGAACTGCCCGCGTATCCGAGCCGCACGCCCTTGGATCTGCCGGTGGTGCCTCCCGTGTAGGCCAGGCTGAGGGTCGCGTCGGGGGCGACGACGGGGGCCGTCAGCGGCGCGGGGTCGTATCGCGCTGCCTCGGCGACGAGGTCGGTCCCGGCCCGGGTGGGTCCGAACGCGAGGAGATTTCGCAGGCCCGGCACCCGTGCCTGCAGCTCGCCGGCCCGTTGGTCGTAGGTGTCGGGGTCGTAGATCAGCGTGTCGATACCCGCGTCCTCGAGGACGTACGCGTGGTCGTCGAGCGAGCCGATCGGGTGCAGCGCGGCGAACCGCACCCCCGTCACCAGGTTCGCGCCTTGGGCGAACAGGACTTCCGGGCGGTTCGCGGACAGGATGGCGACGGGGCTGCCCACGCCGAGCCCGTGCGCCCGGTACGCCTGCGCGTAGCGGCTGACGGCGTCTCGCATCTGCGCGTACGTCAGCTCGGCGCATCCTCCGTCGGCTCGCTCGCCCGGGTCGTCGCCCCCGTCGCTTCGCTCGCCCGGGAGGTAGACGGCGGTCCGATCGGCGTAGGTCTCGAGCGACCGGATCATGATCTCGACGGGCATCGGATCGCGGTACAGGGTGTCGGCCGCGGCCGGTGAATCGGGCATGGGTGGCCTTTCGACGAGGAATCGACACTCCCGACGATAGGCGATGCGGACCGGTCGGAATACCGCCTTGCGGCGAAAAACAAGAACGTGTTTCACTTGCAGGTGTGACGGTAGAGAACGCGACGCTCGCTGCGCCGCTCGACATCGGATTCGACTACACCCGGTCCCTCGGCCCGGTGTTGGGCGCCTTCATGACCGGCCTCGCTCGGCGCCGGATCGTCGGCGGCCGCGATTCCGCGGGCCGCGTGCACGTGCCGCCGCTCGAGTTCGACCCCGTCACGGCCGCGCCGCTCGACGAGTTCGTGCCCGTGTCCGACACCGGCACCGTCGTCACCTGGTCGTGGTGTGCGCAGCCCGTCGCCGGCCAGCCGTTCGACCGGCCCTTCGCGTGGGCGCTGGTCCGCCTCGACGGTGCCGACACCGCGCTGCTGCACGCCGTCGACGTCGCGGGCCCCGCCGAGATGCGCACCGGGATGCGGGTACACGCCCGCTGGGCGGCGAGCCCGGTCGGGCACATCCGCGACATCGAGGCCTTCGTGCCCGGCGAGGGGGTGGGCGTGCCGGACGGGCCCGACGCTGACACCTTCGCGCCCGTGACGATGATCATCACCCCCGTCGATGTACACCTCGAGCACTCGGCATCGCCGGAGGAGACGCGGTACCTGCGCGCCATCGCGGAGGGCCGGTTGATCGGACAACGCTGTCCCGTCTGTCGTCAGGTCTACTTCCCCCCGCGCAGCGCCTGCCCCATCGACGGCGTGCCGACCACGGCAGAGGTCGAGCTGCCGGACACCGGGGTGGTGACCACCTTCTGCGTTGTCAACGTGCCGTTCCTGGGGCAGCGCATCGCGCCGCCGTACGTGGCCGCGTACATCCTGCTCGACGGTGCCGACATCCCCTTCCTCCACCTCGTCCTGGGCTGCGACCCCGCCGAGGTGCGGATGGGCATGCGCGTCCGCGCGGTATGGCGGCCGCGCGAGGAGTGGGGTGTGACCCCGGCCAACGTCGCCCACTTCGAGCCGACCGGCGAGCCGGACGCGCCCTATGAGACCTTCGAACGGCACCTGTGATGAGCGACTTCTCCCCCGCCGACGTGGCCGTGGTCGCGTTCGCCCAGACCCCGTCGCTGCGGCGGGCGCAGACCACCACCAACGGCGTCGAGATGCTGATCCCCCTGTTCGCGGACGTGTTCGCGCAGACGGGACTGACGAAGTCGGACATCGGCTTCTGGTGCAGCGGCTCGTCGGACTATCTCGCCGGCCGGGCGTTCTCGTTCATCGCCGCGGTCGACGCCATCGGCGCCGTCCCGCCGATCAACGAGTCGCACGTCGAGATGGACGCCGCGTGGGCCCTGTACGAGGCGTGGGTGAAGATCCGCACCGGTGAGGTCGAGACGGCGCTGGTGTACGGCTTCGGGAAGTCGTCGGCCGGCACGCTGCGTCGCGTGCTCGCCCTGCAGACCGACCCCTACTCGGTGGCGCCACTGTGGCCGGACTCGGTGTCGATCGCCGGCCTGCAGGCCCGCGCGGGGCTCGATGCCGGCCGCTGGACCGAGACGGATATGGCCGCGGTCGCGGCGCGCAGTCTCGGCACCCGGAATCCCGCGGCCCAGCGGAGCGCAGATGTGAACGCCGCCGAACTACTCGCCGAACCGTACGTCGCGGATCCGCTGCGCCGGTACGACATCGCGCCGGTCACCGACGGCGCCGCCGTGGTGGTGCTGGCCGCGGTCGACCGTGCCCGCGACCTGGTGGAGCGGCCCGCGGTGATCACCGGAATCGAGCATCGGATCGACTCCCCCGCGCTGGGCGGGCGCGACCTCACCGAGTCGCCGTCGACGGTGGCAGCCGCCCGCGCCGCCGAGGCCGACGGCGTGGAGGTGGCCGAGCTGCACGCGCCGTTCAGCCATCAGGAGCTGATCCTCCGGGAGGCGATCGGGCTCGGCGACGGGGTGCGGATCAACCCGTCGGGCGGCGCCCTGGTGGGGAACCCGATGTTCTCGGCGGGGCTGGCCCGGATCGGCGAGGCGGCGGGCGCCATCCTGCGCGGTGAGGCGCGGCGGTCGCTGGGACACGCCACCAGCGGTCCAGCGCTGCAACAGAATCTGATCGCTGTGATGGAGGCGGGCGCATGAGCGGCAAACCGGCTGCGGTGCTGGGTACGGGCCAGACGCACCACCGCGCGAAGCGCCTCGACGTCTCGATGGCCGGCCTCATCCGCGAGGCGGTCGGCCGTGCCCTCACCGATGCACAGGTGACCATCGACGAGATCGACGCCATCGTGATCGGTAAGGCCCCTGACCTGTTCGAGGGCGTCATGATGCCGGAGCTGTTCCTCGCCGATGCCCTCGGCGCGGTGGGTAAGCCGCTGCTGCGGGTCCACACCGCGGGTTCGGTGGGTGGTTCGACGGCGATCGTGGCCACGTCGCTCGTCCAGGCCGGCGTGCACCGCCGGGTGCTGACGGTGGCGTGGGAGAAACAGTCCGAGTCGAATGCCATGTGGGCCCTGTCGATCGGCGTGCCGTTCACGGTCCCCGTCGGCGCCGGGGCGGGTGGGTACTTCGCGCCCCATGTGCGCTCGTACATCCGGCGCTCGGGCGCACCGGCGCATATCGGTGCGATGGTCGCGGTCAAGGACCGCCTGGCCGGCGC
Organism: Tsukamurella soli; assembly: GCF_039541155.1. Classification (NCBI taxonomy): domain Bacteria; kingdom Bacillati; phylum Actinomycetota; class Actinomycetes; order Mycobacteriales; family Tsukamurellaceae; genus Tsukamurella; species Tsukamurella soli. The sequence continues at coordinate 3,943 of NZ_BAABFR010000041.1, read as the reverse complement.
CCGAAACCCCTACGCGCACCTGCACCAGCCGGACATCACGCTCGAATCGGTGCAGGCGTCCCAGATGCTGTGGGACCCGATACGGTTCGACGAGACGTGCCCGTCCTCCGACGGTGCCTGCGCCATGGTGATCGGCGATGCAGACGCGGCGGAGGCGTCGAACGGGCCCGTCGCCTGGATCCATGCCACGGCCATGCGGACCGAGCCGCTCGCCTACGCCGGACGTGACCAGGTGAGCCCGCAGGCCGGGCGCGCCGCCGCCGCTGCGCTGTGGCGTGCCGCCGGCATCGTCGATCCGCTCGAGGAGGTCGACGTGGCCGAGATCTACGTCCCCTTCTCCTGGTTCGAGCCGATGTGGCTGGAGAACCTGGGGTTCGTCGAGGCGGGGCAGGGGTGGAAGCTGACCGAGGCCGGTGAGACGGCGGTCGGCGGACGGCTGCCGGTCAACCCCTCCGGCGGCGTGCTCTCGTCCAACCCGATCGGCGCGTCCGGCATGCTGCGGTTCGCCGAGGCGGCCAAGCAGGTGATGGGCGCCGCGGGGGCCTGTCAGGTCGACGGCGCCCGTAAGGCCCTCGGGCATGCGTACGGCGGTGGGTCGCAGTACTTCTCGATGTGGCTGGTGTCGTCGGAGAAACCGTCCTGACGGGCCGGCCGCACCTCGGTCTCACCAGCATCGATTTGCGGACTCGATCAGGCTAGCCTTGGGCGGTGTCCGCGCCCCAGTTCATCTTCCTGATCCGTCACGCCGAGAAGCCGGTCGAGGTCGGTGGCACGACGTACGACGGGATCGACGTCACCGGCAGCCCGAACCCGCACTCCCTCATCCCCCGGGGATGGCAGCGGGCCGGTGGGCTGGCAACGCTGTTCGACACGGCCGTGGGCACGATGCGCACCGATCTGGCAGTACCCGGCAGGTTGTACTCGCCCGACTATTCCAAGCCGGGGAAGACGATCAACCACCGCACGTACGAGACGATCCTGCCGCTGAGCCGGCGTCTCGGGCTGGCCATCGACACCTCCCATCAGGAGGGGCAGGAGGCGCAGCTGGCGGCTGCGATCCTCGCGAGCGGTGCCGAGGTCTGCCTGGTGGCATGGGAGCACGGCCACATCCCCGCCATCGCGGCCGCCATCCCCGTGGTGGCCGGCACCGCGGTGCCGACCGCATGGCCCGTCGACCGCTTCGACGTCGTCTGGCGGTTCACTCTCGCCGGCGGCGACGGTGCCGCGTACCGGTTCGCCGCTCTGCCGCAGTCGCTGCTGGCGGGCGACGGCCCCGTATGATCCGCGACGCGGGCGGTTGGTGTCAATGCCGTGCAGTTAGCGGTTGGTGGTGCGGTCAAGGATCGATCACGAGGTGTGTCGTGATGCGTGTGTGGTGATTGCGTCGATCGATGGGGCCTCCGGCGCGGTGTTTGGAGATGGCGCGTTCGACCACCAGTACGCCGCCGGCGGGACGACGGACGTCGACAATCTTGCCTTCGTGTGGTCTGACAGCGATCCCGCACTGAAGAATCCGCTGGTCAGAGATCTGGGAATCGATGTGGTGTGCTCTACGGAAGGTTGGTTGGCTAGCACTCGTGTGCCCCCTCGCGACTGATCGTCGGGCCGAGCTTCCCGGGGATGGCGGTACCGCGATCGCGTCGCACGACGATCCTCTTCTGTGATCGACGCCACCCATGCCGCCCGAGGCAGTCCGCGCCGTCCGGCAGGCGATCCACGTCTCGACCGACCGGGGTCTCGGCCTGCAGCCGCAAGACTTCTCCGGGTACGTCTGAGAGAATAGAGGCGCGACAAGCCGGAGAGGAGGTGTGGTCGTGGTGTTCCAAGGCGAGGTCCTATCGATCGGCGCGATGCTGAATGCTGCCCGCTCCACGCCTGAGGTCGCACCGAACCCGAGCATCGGCGTGCGGCACACCGCCGCGCAGAACGCCGCCGCCTGCCGCGCTCTCATCGACAACGGCGACACCCTCGACGCGTGCTGGCGATTCGGCATCCTCCAGACCCTGGACGACTACACCTCCGCCCTCCGTCGGGGCGGCGCCCACCTTGCGGCCGGGATGTTCGCCGACCAGCCGCCCCGCACCGGCTCCCTCGAGGTCGATGCCGCATTCGCCGCTCTTGCCGACTACCTCGCCGTGCGTGACGGCTGGGGGCCGCCCGCCTGGGCGCTCGACCCCTCGCGCTCCACCACCGCCTGGTACCCGGCAGTCCCGGCGATCTTCCACGCCGACGCCGACCACGAGAGTCCCGAGGCGTTTCGGCGGCGCGGGATTCTCATCACCTCCCGCTCCCTGGCGAGGGCATGAGTGAGCGAAGGCGGGCAGCTCGACGCGGACGGGGTGCGCGCCCTGTTCCAAGAGCTGTCCGACCGACTCGCGGCAGTGGGGGTGGCGGCGCAGTTGTTCGTCGTCGGCGGAGCAGCGATGGCACTGGCCTATGACCGTGACCGGCTCACCCGTGACGTGGACGCGCTGTTCGTCCCCGCCCCCGAGGTACGACGCATCGCCGAGGAGATGAGCGGCCCGCACGGGCTGGAACCGGACTGGCTCAATGACGCCGCCAAAGGGTTCCTGCCCGGCACCGACGAGCACCCTCGCACCGTGTTCGAGTCCGAATCGTTGCTGGTGCAGGTGCCCTCGCCGGAGTATCTGCTGGCGATGAAACTGCACGCCTCCCGCGACGACCGCGACCTCGATGACGCCGCACTGCTGTTCAACCGCCTCGGGTACACATCCGCACAGGAGTGCATCGACCTGCTCACCGACACCTATCCGGCCGGCCGGCTCCTTCCGCGCCATCGCTACATCGCCGACGAAGTCGCCGCCCGCGCACACGCCCGCCGCGACAGGCCGGGACGCAGCCTGTAGCAGGAACACTCCCACCTGTCGGCGACCGCGGCACGTCAGAGCCGCAGAAACAGGCCGGTCAGGACAAGACCACTCTCGGGTTCCCAGGGGGTGCTGCTAAGAACTTGTCGGCAACCTTACCTTCGCCTGCTCTCACTACTGTCCAATTGGGAAGAACTTGCTGGTCAGAGAGCTGATCGCCGGTGGGGTGCGGTTTGGAGACTGTCAGTATCCGTGATGTTCGCGTGACTATGGCATCGGAGCGGCTATGACGGCGCCTTCCGCGGGCCGGTGCGCGCAGCTGCCCGCACTCGGTTGCCCCTCACCGCCCACGTCGAGTGATCGGGGCTGATCCTGCCGAGTACCCGCAGCATGAGTGCGACACGGTTGGCGTTTGTCGGCCGGTCCGGGCGCCGCACCCGATCGGCTGGCTGAGTTATCGGAAGCTGTCGGGGGGTCGGTGCTGCGACGCAGCCACCGGCCTGGGAATTACCGGCTTGCCCTATTTCGTCTCGTTTGGATGGCTGGTGTGTACCTGCTCCAGGTAGACCGTGCGGTCTTCGACGAAGAACCAGATGCGGGCAGAGCCCTTGAGTGTCGGCTTGTGTTGCCATCGCTGATGAACCTCCCCGCCGCGGGTGACCGTCGCGAGGTCGTCCCGCATCGGATAGTTCGTGGGGGTGCGCACGAGAGGCGTCCGTGTCAGGAAGTCCCAGGCATCGGACAGCGGGCCGCGGATCGTCGCCGCGAGATCCTGCCAACCCCTGCGTGCGCCAGCAGTCGCGAACCTGATCTCGTACTCGGTCTTCTTCGGAGGGCGGGGTACGAGTTCTCCACGTTTGCCGGCCGCTGCTAGTGTTCTGCGCCGTTAATTCGTTTCAGGTATCTGGCGATGGAGGCGAGAATGTCTTCGGCGGTCTTGGTCCAGATGAAGGGTTTCGGGTTGTCGTTCCACGCGCTGACCCAGCCGCGGAGGTCGTTCTCGAGGGCTTGCACGCTGCGATGGTCGGCGCGTTGCAGTAGCTCGCGGGTGACTTCCGCGAAGAGCCGTTCGACTTGGTTGATCCAGGACGAGTAGGTCGGCGTGAAGTGCATCT